>CBDTVQ010000193.1:0-4616 GCA_965364045.1 uncultured Tessaracoccus sp.
CTATTGGGTGACAGTCGAAGCACTGCCGGAACGTGGCATCGATATATATCTGGCGAGACTATTGTTGTGAATTGTCGCGCGCGATAGGGACTGATACTAAACGTGGCTGACATTCCTGGGGCGAGTACCAATACCCGCGACTGTGGGTCAGATCAGGGGTTTGGTGCCACGAACCAGGTGCAGGATCCCGTGCTGCCAGCCGTTGACGGAGCGGCTCTCCACCGTCGCGAACCCGGCCAGAAGAATGCGCTGGGCCAGTTCGCGCACACCCATGAAGTCATCGACGGAGCGGTGCAGGTACTCGTACAGGTTCCGGTTGCGGGCGACCACGGAAGCCAGCGGCAGGATGATGGTCTGGTTCACTGCGGACCACACCCGACGTGACGACATCGAATCGGCCACCGAATAGTCCTCGGCCACGAAGGTGCCCCTGTCGCAAAGCTGTCCCTCGATTGCCCGCAGTGTTGCGTCGACATCGGTGACATTGCGGAGCAGGTAGCAGGCGAGGATGCCGTCGGCACGCGGGAGATCCAGCTCTGCCAGCCTCTCGGCGCGGCCCTCCCGGAAAGACACTCCGTCTGGCCAGTTCCGGCGCTGGGCCTGGGCCAGCATGCCGGCCGAGGCATCCACGCCAATGATGGTGGGATCCATGCCCCGCTTGTGAGCGGCAGCCAGGAGCGCGTTGGTGGAGAGTCCGGAGCCGCATCCAAGATCCAGGAGAACGGGACGGGGATTCGTGACGTCAACGTGGGAGAGCAGAGATTCAGCGGCGAGCTGGAGGTGTCGCTGATAGCCCGGGTTGAGAGCCACCATGGCGTCGTATGTGTCCGCCACCTCGTCGAAGCCGGCCGAAACATGCTGCTTGTCCAGTGCCCCGCGCAACATCTGTGATCCTCTCGTCCATCCGTCGCTCCCAAGATTGGCACACGAGTGGTCCCGCGGTGGGTCATCCCACCGCGTCGGCGTTGCCAGTCATCCTCTTCCGGTCCTCAGGCCGGGCCCGATGGGAGGAGTGCACCCTTCGATAGGTCCCTGTAGAGGAACAAGGGCGGAGTCCTCGCCTTGGCAGAACAGGCGACGTGGTTGAAGCATGGAGCGCCCTTTCGAGATTGCGCATAGGGTTTGGCCATGGCTCAAGGTGCGGAGAATGGGGCGTCACAACGCCCGGGACGTGACAAGCGGGTTGAACGGCACGCAGGACCTGCCGGTGCGACGTGGACAGAAGGTCGCAGCGTCGTGGTGGTGGGCGGCGGAATCGCCGGACTCTCCGCCGCGGCCACCCTTGCTGAGCGCGGCGTTGCCGTGACCGTTTTGGAGCGCGAAGAGCAGCTCGGCGGGCGCGTCCGGTCCTGGCCCACGACGCTGGAGAACGGGGACAACGTGGCGATGAGCCGCGGGTTCCATGCCTTCTTCAAGCAGTACTACCAACTGCGGGCCCTCCTGCAGCGGGCTGATCCGACGCTGTCGGGCCTGCGCGCCGTCCCCGACTATCCGCTCACTCTGCGCGGCGGTCCTCGCGACTCCTTCGCCCGGATTCCGAAAACGCCCCCGCTGAACCTCATCGGATTCGTCGCCAAGTCTCCAAGCTTCCCCGTGCGCGATCTTGCCAAGGTGGACATCGACGAGGCCTTGGGGCTCCTGGACGTCGAGTTCCCCCAGACCTTCCACGACATGGATGGCCGCTCCGCCTCCAACGTGCTGGATGACCTGAAGTTTCCCGACACCGCGCGACACCTGGCGCTGGAGGTCTTCGCCCGCAGCTTCTTCGCTGATCCGGACGAGTTCTCCGGCGGCGAGCTCGTGGCCATGTTCCACACCTACTTCGTGGGCTCCGCCGAAGGATTGCTCTTCGACGTGGCGGCCGACGACTTCGGCACGGCCCTGTGGCAGCCCTTGGCTCGTCATTTGGAGCGACAGGGCGTCCAGTTCCGCATGGGCACCAGCGCCACCTCGCTCGATGTGCGCGACGACGGGGTCACCGTGCACACAGACACCGATTCCATCGAGGCCGACGCCGTGGTCCTGGCCACCGAGTTGCGTCCCCTGCAGGGCATCACGGAGAACAGCCTGAGCCTCGGGGACGCTCCATGGCGCGAACGCATCGCCGCGCTGCGTTCGGCGCCGCCGTTCGTCGTGTGGCGCCGCTGGCTGGACACTCCGGTGGCAGAGGGCTCGCCCGACTTCCTCGGCACCAGCAACTATGGACCCCTGGACAACGTGTCGATGATCCACCAGTTCGAGGACTCAGCCCGCCGCTGGGCCGCGCGTCGTGGCGGCAGCGTCATCGAGCACCACGCCTACGCCGTGGACGAGAACCCCGACGAGGATGCGCTCCGTACGGAGATCCAGGCCATGCAGGACATCCTCCACCCCGAACTGGCCGATGCCACGTCGCTGGGGGAGGAGTGGCTGGTGCAGAGAGACTGCCACCTCGTGGACACCTCGCCCTGGGTGAAGCGTCCCACGGTGGAGACACCTTCGCCCGCGGTCATGCTGGCTGGGGACGGCATCCGCTGCGACTATCCGGTCGCGCTCATGGAACGCGCCGCCACCACAGGTGTGCAGGCCGCCAACGCCCTGCTGGGTGGCTGGAAAGTCGCCGGACAGGACATCTTCACGGCCCCGACGTCACCGCGCTTCAGCTGGGTGCGTCCGCTACGCAGGGCACTGGCGAAGCGACGCTGAGCCACGTTCCCGGGGCTGGCTGCACACTAGAACAGGCGCACGAGAACACGCGCAAACGAACACGATGGATAGGTTGATTCTCAATGACTGTCGATGACGATGTTGTGGTGCTGGTCGATGACCAGGGGCGCCAGTTGGGCACTGCCCCCCGCACCACTTTTCACACTCACGAGACCCCGCTTCACCTGGCTTTCTCGGTCTACATGCGGGACAGCCGTGGCCGTGTGCTCATGACGCGTCGGGCGGTGGACAAGGTCACCTGGGCGGGGGTCTGGACGAACGCTGCCTGCGGTCACCAGCGCCCCGATGAGGGACCGCTCAAGGCAGCGATGCGCCGGGTGCCAGAGGAGATCGGCGCGACGCCGCTGAACCTGCGTATGGCCTTGCCTGACTTCAGGTACCGCGCCGTCGACGCCTCCGGTGTGGTGGAGAACGAACTGTGCCCGGTCATGGTCTCCGAAGTGGATCCCGCCGAGCTTGTGTTCGATCCCGCCGAGGTGGCGGAACATGCCTGGACGGACTGGGCCGATCTTCGGCGAACCGCTGCCACCATGCCGCACCTGTTGAGCCCGTGGAGCGTTGAACAGATCAACGCCCTGGGCGACGATCCGTGGGCCTGAGACTCCGAGAGGCATCCGATCTTGACCGCGCAGTTTGACGTCGCCGTAGTGGGGTTGGGGCCGGCGGGCCGGACGCTTGCCCACAGGCTGGCACTGGCCGGACACAACGTTCTGGGCGTCGATCCACATCCGAGCCGTGCCTGGCCACAGACGCTGGGCGGCTGGTCCCGACAGATCCCCGAATGGCTGGACTGTGGCGTCGTATCGCTCAGGATCGACGAGCCCCACCTGCGCGCGGCGGGCGATCACGTCATCGATGATCAGTACGCCATCCTCGACAACACGCTGCTTCAGCAGGCCACCCCACTCACGGGTGTGGCGCTTGAGGAGCGGGTGCTGGATGACGCCGGCGTGGCTGCCCTGCGCAGCCGGGCGCGCATCGTGATTGACGCACGTGGAGCCCGTCCCGCCGGACATCCCGGCGACGTCCCGCACCAAAGCGCCCACGGCATCCTCGTCCCCAAGGAACTGGCGGCACCTGTCCTGCAGGGTGCCAACGCGGTACTGATGGACTGGCGGCCCTTCGACGGCGCCTCGAGCTGGGGAGGCACCCTCCCCACATTCCTGTACGTCATCCCCATGCCGGACGGTCGCGTCCTCATGGAGGAGACCTGCCTCGCTGGCCATCCTGCGCCGGGACAGCAAGAACTGCGTCGACGTCTGATGATCCGGCTCGCGTTGGCGGGGCTGGCGGGTGAGGACCTCGCCGACCTGGAGGTGGAGCGGGTTTCCATCCCCTTGGTGCGGCGTGGCCCCCGCGTCCGCGGCGTCTGGCGTTTTGGCGCTGCCGGTGCGCAGAACAACCCCTTCAGCGGCTACACATTCTTCGCTTCGTTGGCGGCCGTTGACGAGTGGGTGGAGCGGATCGCAGCAGATGACATGCCGCGCTCTGACGAGCCGCTGCTCGTCCGACGTCGTGCTCTGCACGGCGTCCTCAACCTGTCGCCCGATGACACCTTCGCGCTCTTTGACGCCTTCGGGCGGCTCCCGACGGCGCAGCAGCAGGCCGTGCTGGATGCCAGCACGCCCATGCCGCTCCTTGTGGCAGCCATGACCAATCAATTCATGCTCATGCGCTTGAGGCCCTCACTGGGGCTTGCCAGAGCCACGTTGCTGCCTTGACTCCGATCAACAAGGAGACAGTTGGCCCTGTCCGGGCCGGTACCAGCGTGGCACACCCGCAAGTCCCTCAGTCCCGCACGATCTGTTATTCGAGTGCGGTGGTGCGGTCTCGGTTGACGGTGTATCGGAAACCGAGTGGGCTGGTCCAGACGATCTCTCCGGGGATGCGTTGCTGGGCGTGCCATGCGG
>CBDTVQ010000194.1:0-4594 GCA_965364045.1 uncultured Tessaracoccus sp.
CGGTCACGAGATGGCGGCCTTGCTGTCGTCGAGATGGGCGGATGTGCCGCTGACCCATCTTCGATGCTCACCGTTGCAGCGCGCGCAGGAAACCATGGCACCCACGGCGGCCCTTTTCCCGCAGCTGGAGGTAACCACCGATGAGCGAGTGATCGAGGCCGCCAATGCTTTCGAGGGAAAGGTCTTCGGCGCGAGCAACAAGGCGCTGCGTGACCCAGGCATGCTGCGATACGTGTTCAACCCGCTGAAGCCGAGCTGGGGTGAGGCGTACGTCGACATCGCTGCCCGCATGCGTCTGGCTCTGGCGGACGCCGCCGAAAGTGCTGGCGAGGGCGGTCAGGCGCTGGTGGTGTCCCATCAACTCCCCATATGGATTGGGCGGTGCGACGCCGAAGGGGTCCCGTTCGCCCACGATCCGCGGCGCCGCCAGTGCACCCTTGCCTCGGTGACGTCCTTCACATTCCGCGATGGCCGGGTCACGGCCATCGATTACTCAGAACCCGCGCGAGAGCTGTTGCCAGTCAAGGCGGGACGCCAGTTCAAGGTCGGCACGTGACGCGCACCTTCATTGCCGCGCTTGCCGTGGTGGTGTTGCTCTCGGGTGGATGCACCGGCGACGGTGGGGGCACGAACTCCGATGGGTTCATCGGCTTCGAGGAGGGTAACGGCTCCGTCCTCATCCTGCCCCCCGACCAGCGTGAGCCGGCCCCTGAACTTGCAGGGACCACCCTGGATGGTGACGAACTTTCCACGGCAGATTTTGCAGGCCAAGTGATCGTGTTGAACGTGTGGGGGTCGTGGTGCGCGCCGTGCAGGGCCGAGGCGCCGGCACTCGTGGCGGCTGCTGAGCAACTCCCGGACGTCCAGTTCATCGGAATCAACGTGCGTGACCTGGATCCAGTTCCGGCGCAGGCCTTTGTGCGCTCCTTCGAAGTCGCATACCCCAACCTTTATGATCCCGACGGTGCGCTTTTGCTTGGCTTCGGCCAGGTGCCACCGAAGGCGATCCCCAGCACGCTGGTCATCGATGAGTCCGGCCGAGTTGCTGCGCGAATGCTCGGGGAAGTTACCACCACGGTCCTCAAGGGCGTGGTGGACGACGTGCGGGCGGGCTAGATGATTGCTCTGGAGAGCTGGATCACCGCGGCCCTGGGATCTTCGATGCTGCTCGCCATCCCGGTGGCCGTCCTGGCCGGGGTGGTGTCGTTCGCGTCCCCGTGCGTGCTGCCGCTGCTGCCGGGCTACCTCTCCTACGCCTCGGGCCTCGGCGCGGCACAAATCAGTGAGGGCACGGGGAACCGTCGAGCACTGGTGCTCGGCACCCTGGGCTTCGTTCTGGGTTTCGCGGCGGTCTTCGTCCTGACGGGAGCCCTGATCGGCGGGCTGGGGGGCTTCCTGCTGGAGTACCAACGGGTCATCACGATCGTTGCCGGCGTTTTCATCGTCGTACTCGGAGCAGCCTTCATCGGATGGCTGCCCATGCCTCCACAGGTACGGCTCTCCATGGTCCCCCGGATGGGGGTGGCCGCCTCACCGCTGCTCGGCCTGGCCTTCGGTCTGGGATGGACCCCCTGTATCGGCCCCACGCTGTCCGTGGTCCTGACCCTGGCGCTCACCGAGGGCTCGGCAGGCAAGGGGGCTGCGTTGGCCTTCTTCTACGCGCTCGGGCTGGGTCTGCCCTTCCTGGTGTTCGCCGTCGCCTTCACCCGTCTCGGCCCCCATCTTGGCTGGCTGATGCGACATCAACGAGGAGTGCAGATCATCGGCGGCGCACTCCTGCTGGTGGTGGGCCTCACGATGGTCACCGGTCTCTGGGATCTGGCCATGGGGCAGTTGCGCAACTGGGTGTCCTCCTTCGGGACGCTCCTGTGAGCCCCCGCAACACCGCGAGCGCGCCCTCATTGCGCACGGGCGAGTTCTTCCGATGGTGCTGGACCCAACTCACCAGCATGCGCACAGCCCTGATCCTGCTGTTCCTGCTCGCACTGGCAGCCGTCCCCGGATCGATGATTCCGCAGTCTGGTATCTCTCCCATCGGGGTGTCAGACTTCAAGGCTGCCAACCCGGGGCTGGACGTGGCCTTCGAGCCACTGGGGATGTACAGCGTCTACACCTCGGTGTGGTTCTCGGCCATCTATCTGTTGCTCTTCGTGTCGTTGGTGGGGTGCATCCTGCCGCGCATCACCCTGTACGCCCGATCGCTCACCAAACCTCCGCCCTCCTTGCCGTCGCGCCCGGACCGCCTACCAGTCAACGAGCGGACAGCCCTGCCCGGCGCTGCGGAGGAGGCACTGGACCGGGCCGAGGGCTGGCTGCGATCCAAGCGGTACCGCACCCGTCGTTTCGCCGAGGGTGTCAGCGCCGAGCGTGGCTACTCACGCGAAGCCGGCAACCTGGTCTTCCACTGCGGTTTGGTGGTTCTTCTGATCGGGCTGGCATGGTCCAGCCTCCTGGGGTTCCAGGGGAGCGCCATCGTCGTCGAGGGCAAATCGTTCAGCAACTCCATCACGCAGTACGACGAGTTCTCCTCCGGCGGCTGGCGCAACACGGATTCGCTCGAGGAGTTCACGATCACCGTCGACGAGTTCCGCACCGAGTTCGAGACGAGCGATGTCCAGAGGGGGGCGGCACGCCTCTTCGACGCCGACGTCACCTACACCGCTGACGGCTCGACCCGACAGGAGCAGATCCAGGTCAACAAGCCCCTCATCACGGGTGGCGGCACCCAGATCAACCTGCTCGGCCACGGATACGCTCCCTACGTCACCGTCACCGATGGCAATGGGGACCTCGCGTTCTCAGGACCCGTGGTGTTCCTGCCCCAGGACGGCAACTTCTCCTCCGTTGGCGTCGTGAAGGTCCCCGACGCCAGGCCCCAGCGGCTGGCGTTTGAGGGATATTTCTTCCCGACAGCGGTGCTGGACGAACAGGGCCCTCGCTCGGTGTTCCCGGATGCGGCCAACCCGGAGCTTTTCCTGAACGCTTGGAAGGGAGAACCGAAGGAGGAGACGGGGATACCGCAGAATGTCTTCTCTC
This sequence comes from uncultured Tessaracoccus sp., assembly GCA_965364045.1. Taxonomy (GTDB): domain Bacteria; phylum Actinomycetota; class Actinomycetes; order Propionibacteriales; family Propionibacteriaceae; genus Arachnia. Next base: position 3,037 of record CBDTVQ010000194.1, read on the forward strand.
TCGACACCAGGGGTCTGGAACCAGTGCAGGGTGACGACAACGAGATGTTGCGCGTCCGGCTCACCCCCGAGACCGGTATCGAGTTGCCTGACGGGCTCGGCACGGTGACGTTCGACGGCTGGTCCCGCTGGGTCAAACTGCAGGTCAGCCAGACCCCGGGCAACACCCTCACGCTCGTTGCACTGCTGGTCGCAGTGGCTGGTCTGTGCGTGAGCCTGTTCGTACGGCCCCGGCGCCTGTTCGTCAGGTTGGACGGCTCCGACGCTGTGGTGGGTGGACTTGATCGCACTGATGCGGCCACGGGACTCGAGGAAGAGGTCGCTGATCTGATCCGCGTCGTCGGTGGCGCTTCATGTGATGGCAGCAACGAGGTTGGGGGCGCCGAGGGAGACGCGGCACAATGGAGCACACAAGACGCGGCACAATCAACGACGCGCGACACGGCACAATCGGAGATGTCCACTGGTGCAGACGAGACAAGGAACTGATGCATGACCGTATCTGAGCTGTCTGACCTCTCGATGGTCGTCGCGGCTGTGGCGTACCTGGTGGCCTTCTTCCTGCACAGCGCCGAGTGGGCCTCGGCACGGGGTTTGGCCACGATTCGCCCAAGTGATGGATCCGAGGACCCCTCGCGGACACGGGTGGACTTGCTCGGCCGCCTGGCCATTGGTGTGACAGTTCCTGCGTTCGGCCTGCACGTGCTGGCTGTGGTGGCCCGCGGTATCGCCGCCGAACGTGCCCCGTGGGGCAACATGTACGAGTTCGTCAGTGCCTCATTGATGTTTGCCGTCAGCGTCTATCTGGTGGCCGTATGGAAATCAGGGGCGCGCTGGCTGGGCATTGGCGTCACGCTTGTTGCCGCAGTGGGCCTGGGGGCATCCGTCACCGTGTTCTATGTCGACGTGGCACCGCTGGTTCCGGCCCTGCACTCGGTGTGGTTCATCATCCACATCGTGGCGGCCGCCATCTCGGGCGCCGCCTTCAATGTCGGCGCGGTCGCTTCTGTCCTGTACCTGGTTCGGAAGAGAGCGGAGTCCAGCGGTGTGCCAGTCCGGGGTTACCTCGCCAAGCTCCCGAGTGCCGCCAAACTTGATGTCCTCGCCTATCGCCTGCACGCGTTTGCATTCCCGCTCTGGACGTTCACAGTCGCAGCAGGTGCCATTTGGGCACAGTATGCCTGGGGTCGATTCTGGAACTGGGATCCCAAGGAGACATGGTCGTTCGTCACCTGGGTGATTTACGCGGCCTATCTCCATGCCCGCGCCACGGCTGGGTGGAAGGGCACTCCCGCCGCGATCATCGCGATCATCGGTGTGACCTCCTTCTGGTTCAACTTCGTGGGAGTGAATCTCCTGTTCAGCGGCCTGCATTCCTACGCGGGGATCTGAGCTCCAAGCGATGAGCGAGTCCGAGACCCAGTGGTTGGTGGACCTCTACGAGGAGCACGGCACGAGCCTTCACCGGCTCGTGGTGATGCTCGGCGCCGAGTCTGAATCCGGACATATTCTTCGAGCCGCCCTGATTGGGCTTGCACGACGGGCACACCGTCTTGTTG
>CBDTVQ010000195.1:0-4570 GCA_965364045.1 uncultured Tessaracoccus sp.
CGACCTCCGGGTTATGAGTCCGGCGAGTTGCGTCCCAGTGGGTCCCGGTACGTCCCGGATAGTGCCGCTGAACTGGGGTTTCTTGCGGTGGCCGTCCCAGCCCGTCCCACCCGGTCCCGGGCTGTCCCCCGGCTGATGTGACCGCGTTGTGACCGCGCGACCTCTCTGGCGAGGTCGTGATGGCGGCCGGTGCGATACTCATCGTCAGTAACGCTCCGTGATCGAGGTGGCCAGTCTGGTCGGGTGACCGTCATCGAACCTACCGATCACAGGCCGGATGGGAACTCCTGCACGATGACGCAGCAGTCGTCGAAGGATGGGCGTGGCGAGTCTGCCCAGAGCAGGCCGCCGAGCACCACGGCGTCGTAGGCAGCGCGCGTCACCTGTGTGGTCGCGCTCCGTGCATCGAATGCTGCACTCGTCGCGAACCCCCTGGCTGGGCGACCGATGGTGGGGAGCTCGGCGGCTCGCGTGAACGTCTCGATGTCCCGAGCCATCGTGGCAACAGCACGCGGGTCCGACAGTTCGGTCCGAATGCGCTCGTCGCCGAGCAGACACCAGACGTCGTAGTAGTGCCGCGCCACCGCAAGTCGCCGCTCAGCGTCGCTGGTTGCCGCGGCGTGAAGAAGCATCAGTTTCTCGACCGTCGTCCGCACTGGGTCGAGCACCTCGACCTCGAAAGGTTCGAACTCATCGAAATCGCCGACGATGCCTTGCCCAGGTCCGTGCTCGGCGATCAGGCTTCGGATGGTGTGCCGCTCGTGGGGATAGGCGCCGCCCCAATGCCCGATCTCGACCAAGACCCCCTCGTGGCGCAAGGGCACCATCGACTGGGCCGTCGGATAGGCAAGGGCGATGGCTCGCTTCTCGCCCTTGCTGGACTTGGCGCCCACCGGGCTCGGCTCCAGGCCGGTCGCCTCCGCGGCTCCGAGACACAACGCCTTGAGGACCTTGTGCCGCGCCGCCGCCGAATCGTCGGCACGAAGGACGGCAAGGATGTCGACGTCCTCGGAGAATCGGCGGATCAGCCCGAACACCTTTGACAGGCTGGTCCCGCCCTTGAAGTAGATCGGAACAGACAGCTGGTCCGCGGCTGCAGCAACACCGCGGAGGGCCTCGGTGAGCCAGTAGTCCTTCTCGACGTGGCTCGCAGGGATCCCGGTTGCCTCAGCCACGGCCGTGACCGCGACCTCAAGCGCACCCGGGTCATCGCGCAGACGATTGCCGCTCAAGGCGCGACCTGCAGATCAAGGGCGTCCGCCAACTCCTGCCATCGGCTCCGCGCTGCCCGATCACGTTCGTCGTCGATCGCGGCCGCGACGCGTGCAAGGCGAATGCGTCGGTCCTTGACCGCCTCGGCAACGACATCGACGAGGTCCGTCCATGGACGTTCAGAGACGAGGTCAAACGATCGCAGTACTTCGAGCAGCGCCACCTCGTAGGCGTTGAGGTCATGCTCGCGCCGCGAATAGGGACGTGACGAAAATCGGACACCGCGCATCGACTCTGGCGCGCGGCCAGCCACACCAACATGCACGACAGCGGGAACCTGGGTCGTGAGCCCAAACACCCGAGCCGCACTGACACCTGCCGGACCCCCACCCTTTCCTGCAACGTGGAGCGCAGCCTCCAGCGGTACCGGTCGCGCACGACGACCGAACCTCTCAGGCGGAGGCTTCCAGTATGAACCACGGCGCACCCGCACCAACTCACCCGATGCTGCCAGACGTGACAAGGCTGACTCAACGGCACGCGGTGAACCCGGAACGTCACCGGTGTCAAAGTACGAACGTTCCGGCAAACCTCGCAACCAAGCGCGGACGTGTCCCGCCACCGAGCCCCGCTGCTTGACGCCCACGCGAACCCCCTGTTGAGTATTATCCGTATCAATATACTGGCAAGAGATCGATCTTGGCAACCACTCCGGACGATGGAATGACTCGATCAGCGTTGGCCGCCTGGCCACGTGAGGGAGGGCATGATGCGGACCACGTCGGTGGGTTCGAAGGTGACGTCACCCACGTCGAGCGTGACGAGGACCTCGCGTTCATGTCGCCGCTGACCCGCATCGGCCGATAGGAGGTCTGGAAGTCGTCCGTCTTCATCTTGCCAAGAATCTCCCGGATGATCGAGGGATCCGTGGTCATGTCGTAGGACAGACCGAGGGCGGCCATTGCGTCGTCGACACGTCCGGCGTCGATGCTCTGCTCCTTCACTTGGCTCCCTACACGACGACAACCTTCGTCTCCCGCCACGGCCTTCGCCGTCACCTTGTAGACCCCGACCTAAGAGACGCTGATCGCCAGTTTCATACCGGCTTCGTAGTGGCCAGAAAGGTGGCACGCTCCCTCGAGCGATCCCTCGCCCGCGGTGGGGAACGTGACCGTCTGGGTCACCGTCGCCCCGGCCGTCAACTCGTCCGCGCTGAACACGGCGACCGCCATCTCGTCCATCTCCTCCATACCCATGCTGCCAGCCGCCATGGGCCGGATGAACATCAATTCGTGCGGCACGGCCCCGTCGTTGGTGACCACGAAGAGGTACGGCTGGCCAGCTTCGAAGTCCGTTCGCGACATCTCGATGGCGAACTCGCTGAGAGTCACGGTGACTTCGGTCGACGCTTGCGTCTCGCCTTGGCCGTTCGGCTCGGATGTTGGGGGCGAGCCGCCGCCGCACGCCGCGAGGGCAATGCCGACCGCGAGTGTGGCAACGACCAGTCTGGTCGGCTTGTGATGCGACTGAGAGATCATGTGGGTCTGCTCCTGGTGGTAGGTCAATGGTGGGAATGGTTGTGCCAGGGCCCTTGACCCGAGCGTCGAGGTCATCGCAATGTGTCGAGACGCTCGCGATACTCAGCCGGATCGATGTCGCCACGAGCCAGGCGCTCGGCGAGCACGGCACGGGCCTTGTCGGCGGGGTCACCCTGAGGCTGACGTGGACGCGCGTCTCGGCCACGCGAGGGCGTGACAACGAACCAGATCACGGCACCCCAGAACGCCACCATGACCAATCCCATCCACCAGCCCCAGCTCGATCCCCACATGTGGCTGCCCCAGCCGCTTTGGGCTACGGCTGTCGAAGCTGCATTGATGGTCGCCATCATGACGATTCTCCTTCTGTTCTGCTGCCAGCATCGCCTTGCCCACTCACGGTCGGCAGAGGCCTTCGGCCCGCTTCCCAGGGACCATCAGCCTTTGGACCGGGAGCTGTCGACACGGCAAGGTGGCCACTACCCGGCCACGCATCGTGTTCGCGATGAACCTGGCGTGCGAGAACGCCGTCCGCGGGCTCTACGACCACAAAATGTCCGTCGTTGATCACCAACAGGGACGTCAGGGGTTTTTGAGGGCGTCCAGTGCGGCTTGGATGCGCTGTCCCGCTTCCTCAGCGATCGGCGCCAAGGCGGGGTTGCCAGGGACCTCGACGATCAGTTTGGGGTCAAGGGCTTCGACGACGGTGCGCCCATCCTCTGTGCGGACCACGACGTTGCACGGCAGCAGCGCGGCGACACGAGGGTCGATCTCCAGGGCGCGGTGGGCGAGCTGAGGGTTGCAAGCGCCCAAGATGATCTGCGGTTCGATGTCGACGTCCAACTTGTCCTTGAGGGTCTGGCGGACATCGATCTGGGTGAGGATCCCGAACCCTTGGTCCTTGAGAGCGTCAGTGACGCGCCCGACGGCGTCGTCGTAGGTGGTGTCGAGTTCGATGCGGCGGGTGAAGTCCATTGGGTCGCTCCTCGTTGGTTGTTGGTCAGAAGCGCCCGCCCCCTGGCGGTCGCCGTCGCGGCGAAGGCCAGGGTGGTGGTGCAGTCGGTCGGGAAGTCCAATTGAACCTGCCCAGATCATCGGGCGATGTCAGTGGTGCCCGGCGAATCCCGAGAATCCGCGGTGATGGACACCCGGGTTCATCTGGCCAGAGAATCCCCCCTCGGCGCACGCATGCGTCGAAACATGGTCGCCGTAGTCGGCGCCCGCTCCCCCAGTCGCCGGGGTCGCGTCCGCTGCGGTCGGCAAGAGCATGAACGCGGCGGACATTGCCACCGCCGTCAACATCTTGTGGACCTTCATCTACGTTCTCCCGGGCTCGATTGTCTCTCTGCAACGCTGATTGAACCTGACGGCTCATCGGCGGCGGCAGGGCCGAAGGTCCTCCCATGCAGCTCCGAAGGGCCTCGGTTCTCGCAGGGCCTGTCGCGACACGATGGTCAACCGACCGAATGGGGTCGATCTCCCAGGGCGCGGTTGCGGGGGCTCCATCAGCGCGTCATGAACTCCATGATCTGCTTCGTCAGGTTCGCGTACGGGTGCGCGAATCGCTCTTCGAAGCCGTCTGACAGCGCCATGGTGTCGGAGTTGACGTCGGATTTGTAGAGATCCTCCGCATACCTTCGATTGATCTCTCCCCAAGCCGCCGCCATCTCCCGGCGGTCTTCGGGCGCCGTGAGCGTGTCCACATTCTGGACTCTCAAGAGCAGCGCGCTGTTGATCGAGACCCAGAGCGAGATGATCCTCGCCCCGGTGGTCAGCCGCCTCTTCCCGACCCACTTCCCGACGCTGGTCATGCTGGACAG
>CBDTVQ010000196.1:0-4543 GCA_965364045.1 uncultured Tessaracoccus sp.
TTCGGTGCGATGGGGTTCGACTTCCGCCATCCTCTATCTCACCTGAAATGGGGATTCGCAACCTTCGCGGGGATCGGCGTCGCCGGATTGGCCTTCTACTTCGCGGCTCGCGAACTGGGAATCAATACATCCATCTCGGCAGCCAACCTCACGGCTGCGTGGTGGACTATCCCCGTCCTTGTATTGAGGGCAGCAATGAACGGCATCCTCGAAGAAGTGGTCATGATCGGCTACCTTTTCACGCGCTGGAGACAGAGTGGCGGTGGCATCGCGAGCGTCGTCATCGGCAGCGCACTGCTACGTGGCGGTTATCACCTCTACCAGGGCTTCGGCGGATTCATCGGCAATGCCGTGATGGGTGCTCTGTTCGGACTCATCTACCTGAAGACCAAGCGTGTGATGCCGCTGGTGATCTGCCACACGCTCCTCGACATCTTCGCCTTCGTCGGATACGCCCTCCTAAGGCCTTACGTCGCCTGGCTGTAACCGGTAAAGGGCCTGTGGCCGGGCAGCTGACTTGGGCACGGAATGCATCCCGCACATGACCTTCAGTAGGATCAGGCCCATGCGTGTTGGAGTTTTTGGAGCCACCGGACAGGTGGGCGAAGTCATCCGTCGATTGCTCGGGGAGCGCAGCTACCCCGTGGAGGAGATGCGATACTTCGCCTCATCCCGATCCGCCGGCCGGACAATGCCCTGGCAGGGCCGTGACATCACGGTGGAGGATGCAGCCACGGCAGACTTCTCCGGGCTGGACGTGGCCCTCTTCTCGGCGGGTGGTGCGACGTCGAAGGCACTGGCGCCCCGGGTGGCGGATGCCGGGGCGATCGTCGTCGACAACTCCTCCGCATGGCGCATGGAGAAGCGCGTACCCCTGATCGTGGCCGAGGTGAACCCCGAAGATGTGGCACGCGCCGAACTCGGCATCATCGCCAACCCGAACTGCACCACCATGGCCGCCATGCCTCCCCTCAAGGCACTCCACGATGCGGCAGGCCTTGCAGCCATGCAGATCACCACGTTCCAAGCCGTCTCAGGCTCTGGCGTGGCAGGCGTGAGTACGCTGAAGAACCAGCTGAGCGAGATTGATGATCCGGCACGATTGGCTGGTGACGGATCCGTCTTCACCCCTGCTGATCTGGGGCCCTATGTGGCGCCCATCGCGTTCAACGCACTGCCCCTGGCCGGTGCCATGGTGGACGACGGTGAAGGTGAAACCGACGAGGAGAAGAAACTGCGCAACGAGTCGCGCAAGATCCTCCATCTGCCGGAGTTGCGAGTGGCCGGCACCTGCGTGCGCGTTCCCGTTTTCAGCGGCCACAGCCTCAGCATCCACGCCCAGTTCGAGCGCCTCATCACGCCTGGCGAAGCCCGTGAGGTACTGGCGCATGCCGCTGGTGTGGAGCTGATGGACATCCCGACGCCGTTGCAGGCAGCCGGACGGGATGCCTCCTTCGTGGGACGTATCCGTCGAGACCAATCGTTCGACCACAACAGGGGACTCGTGTTCTTCGTCAGCAACGACAACCTGCGCAAGGGTGCAGCCCTGAATACCATCCAGATCGCCGAATTGTTGGTCCGATGAGCGCCCCCGCCTTGGCCGTGGTTGGCGCAGGTGCAATGGGTGAGGCACTTCTGGCCGGCTGGCTTGCCTCGGGCTGGAAGGCCTCGGACATCGTCATCGTTGATGCCCATGGCCCACGGGTTGAGGAACTTCAGGCGCGACACGGGGTTCGGGGAGTGAGCCTTGACGAGGCCGCTACCGCCGACACCATCGTGCTGGCCGTCAAACCGCATCAGGTGTCGGAGGTACTCGCGGCGGTGGCCTCCTCCATCCGACGCGACTCAGTCGTGGTGTGCATTGCGGCAGGTGTGACCCTCAAACAGTTGTCCAATGCACTACCGGAGAGGCAGGGTGTTATCCGCGTCATGCCGAACACCCCGTCGCTGGTGGGGGAGGGCATGGCAGGCGTCGTGCCCGGTGAACATGCCACGGCAGACCAGCGCGACGTTGTCGTGGGGCTGTTCGAATCGGTGGGCAAAGCCGTCGTGGTGGGGGAGTCCTCACTCGACGCGTTGACCGCCCTCTCGGGTTCTGGTCCTGCCTACCTGTTCTACATCGCCGAGGCGATGATCGAGGCCGGCGTTCACCAGGGACTCACTCGGCCACAGGCCACCGAACTCGTCAACCAGACGGTCAAAGGTGCCGGCGTGATGCTGGAGGCGTCGAATGACTCCGCCACCGTTCTGCGGGAACGTGTCACCTCGCCTGCTGGGACGACGGCTGCGGCCCTGCGAACCCTGGATGATCACGGGGTGCGGGCAGCAATGCTGGCTGCGGTGGATGCATGCGTGACACGCAGCCGTGAAATGGCGGGCTGAGACCACGATTGGTCGGGGGTGCGGCTGCCGGGTTACCATGGGTAGTCTCGCCCGTTACCGGCGGTCCGTTGTGGACCGATACCGGGTCGGGCCAATATTCGCTTATACCGAAAGGCCAAGAAGTGGGCTCTGTCATCAAGAAGCGACGCAAGCGCATGGCAAAGAAGAAGCATCGCAAACTGCTCAAGCGCACCCGTATCCAGCGTCGTCGCGCCGGCAAGTAGGTTGTCCCTGCCCTCACGGGTACCCGTACCCTCTCGGGTCCTCCTCCTCACCCGCGTCGACTGCACGTTGTGTGATCAAGCGGCTGACGTGGTTGCCCGGACCTGCGAGGATTTGGGGGTGGGCTGGCAAGCGATCGACGTCGACACCGACGAGAATTTGCGCGCTGCCTACACCGATCACGTTCCCGTGGTGTTCACCGATGGTGAATTGCACGGCTACTGGTTTGTTGATGCCGACAAATTGAAGCAAGCGCTCGATAGCCGACAGCCGCGTCCCATGGAGGATGGCTGGCGGCCCTCGGGGCACCCAGATTGAGATGGGGAGACCTTTACCCGTGAGCGAATCCGAGGAAATCTTGCTCCCCGATCCAAAGAGGGCCGTGGGGTCCCTGACGGTGGTGGGCTCCGGCCCGGGCGATATTGATCTGATGGCGTTGGCCGGCGCCAGGGCCATCCAGCGTGCAGATCTCGTGGTGGTTGACTCTGCGGCGTACACCTCGATCCTTGGGTATCTCGATATCAAGAACCATGCTGAGGTTGTCGTGGCCTCCAGCGACGAACATCGCCAACTGGTGAATGCCGTGGACGAGGGCAGGCACGTGGTGCGAATCACGGCTGACGATCATCTCCTCAGCGGGTTCCATGCCAAAACGCTTCCTGTGATCCTGGAGACGCACCGGAATCGCACCCACGTCGTCCCAGGCATCAGCCGGTGGGACTGCGCACTGAACTTTGGAGCAATTGCTCCCACCAGTTCTCTGGCTCTGCTGGACGCCAGCGCGATCGCTTCGCAACAGGATGACTGGCCCACGGCAGCAACCGTGGTTGTACTGACCACGGGGAGGCTCATCGACGGCGTCGCTGCGCGTGGCCTGAAGGTGCATGGACCGCGCGGTGAGGTGCTTCAGATCACCGGTCTCGGGACCACACAACAAGTCAGTCGACTGCTCCACTGGGACGAGGTTGCATCGACTCCTGACGACGAGCACACCGAGTACTACCTCGTCACAGGCCCCGGAATTGCCAATGGCACCCGCGCGCGTCTGGACTGGTTCGGGAGCAAGCCGCTGTTCGACTGGAGCGTGGTCATTCCGCGCACGACGGATGACTTCGACGACCTCATCGATCAACTTTCGCGCTACGGCGCCAGCAGCGAAGTGGTGGCAACACTCTCCATCGAGCCGCCGCGCACCGAGCAGGCGATGGAGAAAGCCATCCGAGGTCTGGTGAATGGACGATATCTCTGGATTGTCTTCACCTCCCCACACTCCGTCGAGGCCATCAATGAACGGCTCTCCGAATACGGACTGGATTCCCGGGCGCTCTCGGGCGTTCTGATCGCGGCCGTGGGACGGGGCACGGCTGAGGCGCTTGCCCGGCACGGACTCGTTGCCGATCTCGTGCCCATGGGCGACAACACCGCTGAGGGACTGGCCGTGGAGTTCCCGGCTCATGACATTCTCATAGACCCGCTGGACCGGGTCCTGGTCCCCAGCGCCGACGTCTCTGTGGCTTCGCTGCTCGAAGGCCTCGGTCGTCTTGGATGGGAGGCTGAGGAGGTTACGGCCTACCGCACGGTGCGGGCGGCCCCACCACCCGCCGAGGTGCGGGAACGCATCAAGGACGGCATGTTCGATGCAGTCGTATTCACGTCCTCCACCGCCGTGCGCAACATGATCGGGATCGCGGGCAAGCCGCATGCGGCCACGCTGGTTGCGGCCATTGGGCCCGCCACCGCAGCTGCGTGTGAGATGCATGGCCTCCGTGTGGATGTGGTGGCCGAATCCCCCTCCTACGAGTCCGTAGCAGAGGGCCTCGCGCGGTTCGCTGACCGTCGGAGAACGGAACGGGAAGCTCAGTCCCTGCCGGACACCAAACCGTCGCAACGCAAGCGCCGCAGGCGTCGGAAGGCCCCTGCTGACGGCGCATAAGCTGGG
>CBDTVQ010000197.1:0-4542 GCA_965364045.1 uncultured Tessaracoccus sp.
TCGCGCGTCTGCGAATGGTTGAACACGCCGACCGGCGAGAGTTCCGGCGAAATTGATCGACATGTCACTTCTTCGCCGCGCGATCGCAATCTGCTCCGCATCACCTGGAAGCCCACTGCGCTGGCCAACGAACGCGTGCAATGCAACGCCGCCGGGCAGGTGGTGCTCAAGCTCAATACCGCGTGGCGCGACGGCACCACGCACATCGTGATGTCGCCGCTGGAGTTCATGCAGCACCTGGCAGCGCTCGTGCCGCGGCCGAGGCTGCACCTGATCCGCTTCCACGGCGTGCTGGCGCCGAACGCGAAGCTGAGGGCACTGGTGCTGCCGGACGTGCCCGAACAGGCCACCGGCAAGTCGGAGCTCGCCGCTACCGAGTCAGGCTGCGCGCACGGCCGGCCGGCGCACATCAGCTGGGCTCGATTGCTCAAGCGGGTTTTCGAGATCGGCCTCGAACACTGCCCGAGCTTCGGTGACTGGCTGCGCCTGGCGCGGATAGAGCCCTGTGAGGGGCTACGAAGCGCGAGGGTTTACCCGGACCACAAATCGAACCACAAGCCGCTTTCAGGCCAAGCCGCGGGCAGGCGACGGGCCTGCCGCTGCTCAGCGTGCGTTCGGCCAGGCCGAAACACCCCAGTGGACCACCACAGAGCGGGCGCGCCCTTACCAGCGGGCGCGAAAACATGCCGTTTGAAAAGCCTATTCACACCACTGTCGGCAATTAACCGGTCCACGGACGGACCGCCGCAACGCTGCTTCAAGGCACGCCGCTACAAGGAATTCTCCGCTTTACCCTATCAGCCTGATTATTGTCACCCCGCTTGTGCCTCGAAGCCAACAGCGTTACGGTTGCAGGCAATCTATATGAAGGGCGGACCTATGTGGTGGAGCTATGTCGTTGATCGATGGGCACAAATCTGGTTCGGATCTTGGCAGCACTTTTCGCTTGTTGTGCAGTCACTCATCTTGGCCACTGTGCTGGCACTGCTTATCGCATTCCTTGTCTACAACAGCCCGAAGCTCAGTGCCGTGGCCAACGGGGTATCCGCGATCGGACTGACAATTCCCTCCTTTGCTCTAATCGGCATCCTCATCGTGCCCTTCGGGTTTGGCGTCATCCCGTCGGTAATTGTCGTGACATTCTTCGCAGCACTTCCTGTCCTGCGCAACGCAGTTGTGGGACTCCAAGGAATTGACCGTGCCGTCGTGGAGTCGGCCCGGGGCATCGGCATGGGGCGCATGCGCACCATGCTCACGATTGAATTTCCACTGGCCTGGCCCGTCATCCTGACGGGGGTGCGGATTTCAGCCCAAATGGTCATGGGGGTTGCCGCCGTGACCGCATACGCACTCGGTCCCGGCCTGGGCGGTTTCATCTTCTCCGGCCTGTCCCGGCTGGGTGGCGCCAACGCCATCGAGAGCGTGTGGGTTGGGGTCATCGGTGTCGTCATCCTTGCCTTGATCCTGGACCTTCTTCTCGTCGGACTCGGCCGCCTAACCATTTCGCGAGGTATCCGTGTCGGAAACTAACAGCTCCCCGATTGAGTCATCCGCCTCGAAACGCATCCTTCTCGACCAGGTGACCAAACGCTATCCGGGTCAAAGCAAGCCCGCCGTCGACGGGATTACGCTCGAGATCCCTGCCGGCAAAATAGTGATGCTCGTCGGTCCCTCCGGATGCGGCAAAACGACGACGCTCAAGATGATCAACCGCCTGATTGAACCGACTGAAGGCCGCATCATGCTCGGAGACGAAGACGTCACCGACATTGACGGGGACCAGTTGCGACGCCGGATGGGTTACGTCATTCAGGCTGGCGGACTGTTCCCGCACATGTCCGTCGCAGCAAACATCGCGATCGTGCCAAAGATGCTCGGCTGGTCAAAGGAGAAGATCAAAAATCGGGTCGATGAGCTGCTCGATCTGGTCTCGCTTGAACCGGCCATATACCGCGACCGCTTTCCAAGGGAACTCTCCGGAGGACAGCAGCAGCGTGTGGGTGTTGCCCGTGCGCTGGCAGCCGACCCTCCGGTGCTTCTCATGGACGAGCCGTTCGGTGCAGTGGACCCGATTACGCGGCAGCGGCTGCAGGATGAGCTGATCAGAATTCAGGAGGAGGTGCAAAAGACCATCGTCTTCGTCACCCACGACTTCGACGAAGCCGTGAAGCTTGGCGACTGGATCGTGATCTTCTCGGAAGGCGCCCACATTGTCCAGTACGACAGCCCCGAGAGGATCCTCAACTCCCCTGCCAACTCCTTTGTCGAGGACTTCATCGGCGCCGGAGCAGGGCTCAAGCAACTGACGTTGAACCGTGTCCGGGACGTTGAACTTGCTCAATTTGTCACCGGCTCCCCTGGTGAGAAGGCGGCGAACGTGCTGTCGCGCATCAAGGAGGCCGGCCATGGCCACGCCGTCATCCTAGACGAGCACAAGCGGCCGATCAACTGGTTGTCCAAGCGCCAGTTGTCCCGCCTGGAAGTCATCCCGACAAAGCCAGAAGACGATCTTCCCTTGGTCACTGAAGGCTCCACCTTGAGCGATGCGCTCGACACCATGCTGGTTTCAAGCTCCGGTGCGGCGCTCGTCACCGGTCGCCGGAAGGCGTTCGTGGGCGTCATCACTGTCGAAGTCGTCATGGAAGCCATTACAACCTCACGCAAGGCCTCGGCCCTGGCCAGCGACGAATCCCCCGTCGGCACAAACACGGACTCCATCGAGGTGCAAGGCGGCCCCGAATGAGTGACGTTCTACGCGCTGAAGTTACTACCAAGCAAACGGCGGCTTGGAAAGGCATGGTCATCCAGCCCGCCGTGGTGCTGCTGATTCTGGCCGCATATATTGTGTGGTTGACGGTGGCAGACTTGTCCGCGACCGAGCGGGCAACATTGAATCCAGGCGATCTGTTGGACTACACCGGCCAGCACCTTGCGCTGACATTCGTCTCGTCGGCCATCGTGCTGGCGGGTGCCATTCCCCTCGGGGTGTTGTTGACGAGGCGTCCGTTGGTGCGCGTCAGCGGCGCCATCCTCGCCCTCGCAAATTTCGGGCAGGCAGCTCCGGCCATCGGTCTGGTTGTCTTGCTCGCCTTCTGGCTCGGTTTCAACTTCTGGTCTGCTGTCATCGCCCTGGTCGTGTACGCGGCGCTGCCGGTGCTGCGTAACACCATGGTGGGTATTCAGGGCGTGGACGAACGTTTGGTGGAGTCGGCCCGCGGCATGGGCATGAGCTCGTTTTCGGTTTTGATGCGCGTGGAATTGCCGTTGGCAGTCCCCGTGATGCTCTCGGGCATCCGTACCGCGCTCGTGCTGGTCGTCGGCTCGGCAACCCTCGCGACATTCATCGGTGGTGGCGGGCTCGGACTGCTCATCACCACCGGCGTGAACTTGTTCCTGCCGAGTGTGCTGATCTCCGGCGCCTTGTTAGTCGCCTTGCTTGCCCTGCTCATCGACTGGCTTGGCCGAGTCGTTGAATTCTATGCCCGTCCGAAGGGGCTCCGATGAAAAACATCCTTAGCACTCGAACACGCAGCATCAGAAAACTGGCGCTTCTCTACGCATCCCTGGTCAGCGTGCTGACGCTGACCGGCTGCGGTCTCCAGCCGGCAACGGCCTTCGTCCCGGCGGTCGCTCCGGGGTCCATCCAGCACATCGACAACCTTCCCGCAGACGCCTCAATCACCGTCACCTCCAAGAACTACACCGAGGCCCTCATCCTCGGCAAGATGGCAGTTCTCGCAGCCCAGGCGGCCGGTTTCAATGTCACCGACAAGTCCAACGTCCCCGGCAGCGTGGCAGTGCGCGAGCTCATGCTCAATGGCGGCGCCGACATGGTCTGGGACTACACCGGGACGGCATGGCTGACCTATCTCGGCCACAAGGAGGGAATCCCTGACCCTGAGGAACAGTACATCGCCGTTCGGGACGAGGACAAGGGAAACGGCCTCACCTGGCTTGCCTCCGCGGCCCTGAACAACACCTATGCGATGGCGGTGCGTGCGGATGCAGTCGAGAAATTGGGTGGCATCACCCAGCTCTCGCAGATCAAGGATCTTCCTGTCAATGAAAGGACGTTCTGCGTGGAGTCGGAATTCAATTCCCGCCCGGATGGTTTCAAGCCCATGCTCAAGACTTACGGCCTTGAGATGGGCGCCCCGGACGGCGTGCCGGACAGCAACGTCAAGATCCTGGACACCGGCACGGTCTACGAAGCAACCTCCCGCGGAGTCTGCAATTTTGGTGAAGTCTTCACGACGGACGGCCGCATCCTTTCCCTCAACCTGAAGGTGTTGGAGGACGACAAGATGTTCTTTCCGGCGTACAACGTGGCACCAGTGTTGAGGACGGAAGTACTTGAGAAGTATCCGCAGCTTAAGGAGGTCTTCGGGCAGATTTCGTCAAGGCTGACAAACGACGAACAACAAAAGTTGAACTTGAAGGTCGACGTCGATGGACAGGAACCAGCCGACGTCGCCTTCCAATGGATGAAGGATGAAGGCCTCATCACCGCCCCGTGACCGGGCTCGAGGTCACAACCTCGGG
>CBDTVQ010000198.1:0-4514 GCA_965364045.1 uncultured Tessaracoccus sp.
AGGATGTCATGGTGCTGGAATCCTACTGGGCCCAGGCAGCGGAGGTCTCCCCCACTTCAACACCGCCGCTCAGGAGGGCACCGAGGATGACGGCAGCCACCACCAGCACGAGGACAGCGGAGACGATGAGTCGGCGGGTTCTCGGATTCACGTCTGTGATGGTACGCGGCCGGTACGGTTGGCTGCATGCACCGGCTACGGCTGTTTGCCATCAACATCAATGACGTGCGCGACATCTTCGGCGCAGCTCCACCTCTGGCTGCCCGGTTGCGGGACCTTGCCGTGCAAGAATTCGCTCCTGACCGCCCCGATCGACCGCTGCACGGCCGGATCGGCCCGCTCTTCTCGCGGAACCGCAGAACTGAGGTTGATACACGTCGTCCCCTGTCCGGGGATGTGGAGGCGATGCTGTCAGGAGGACACATCCCACTGGAGCGCCTGCCACAGTGCTGGCAGTTGCTCCTGTCATGGCTGAAGGCTCTCTCCACGCAGCACCTGGACATCGAACTCACCGGACTCGATGCCGTCGAGTTCGAGCTCGCACGCGCCGGTCTTCCCAGTGCCTTCTCGCTGCGCAGCCTCGCAACGCGCGAATTGGGCATAGCCCTGCGCCCCCTGCCGGAGCAGGTCCTGGGTTACAGCAAGCATGACCACGTGGTGGAGGTCAGCCGTCAACTGCGCCGGGTCCACGACGACGCATCCGAGGAGTTTGGAGCCACCATGAACTCCGTCGAGACTCTGTTGGTCCTGGTGGAGGGCATAGCGCAGCGACCGGAGTTGGATCTGGACCTGGTGGTCATCCAGGTCCCGGCCTGAAGCGCAGCGCTGTTCTCAGCGAGGCACGATGACCAGGACCAGGTCACCACCGTCGAGTTGCGTGGTGCCCGGCGCTGCAACGCGAGTGACCGCCCCCGCCACCGTGGCGTTGATGGAGGCTTCCATCTTCATGGCCTCGATGGTGGCCACCGGGTCCCCGATGGCGATGGCATCGCCCACTTCGACATTCACCGTGACTGCTCCGGCGAACGGCGCAGCAACATGGCCGGGGTTGGAGGTATCCGCCTTCTCGGTGGCAGCAACATCGGAGGCAAGGGAGAAGTCGCGAACCCGCACCGGCCGGATCTGGCCGTTCATCTGGCACATCACCGTACGCTTGGCGCGATTGTCCGGCTCACCGATGGCTTCCAGGCCATAGATCAGGTCCACGCCCTTTTCCAGCTTGACCCCGTACTCGCGGCCGGATTCCATGCCGTACAAGAAGGAGATGGTGGACAGTACGGAGAGGTCCCCGAAATCCTCGCGCATCTGCTCGAACTCCCGATTGGGGACAGGGAAGAGCAATCGGTTGAGGGTTTCCTGTCGACCGCGGCCGGCCTCAGCGAGGAATGTCATGTCCTCCTGCTCCACTTCGGTCACCCTGACGGGCGTCCGGCGCCCCTCGAGAGCCTTGGTGCGGAAAGGTTCCGGCCATCCGCCTGCTGGTTTGCCCAATTCCCCGTTCAGGAAACCGATCACAGAATCCGGGATGTCGAACTTCTGCGGATCCTCAGCAAACTCCTGCGGGTCCGCCCCGGCCGCCACGAGATGCAGCGCGAGGTCACCAACCACCTTGGACGACGGCGTCACCTTGGTGGGGCGGCCCAGGATCTTGTCGGCGGCGCTGTACATGGCCTCGATGGCCTCGAACTTCTCTCCCAATCCCAGTGCGATGGCCTGCTGACGGAGATTGGAGAGCTGACCACCTGGAATCTCGTGGTCGTAGACGCGTCCGGTGGGTGCGGTCAGCCCGGATTCGAACGGCTTGTAGAGCTTGCGGACGGCCTCCCAGTAGGGCTCGAGCTGGAGCACCGCCTGCGGGTCCAGATCCGGTGCACGCTCACCACCTTCCAGCGCCATCAGCAGCGCAGACATCGGCGGCTGCGAGGTGGTGGACGCCATGGCGGAGCTTGCCACGTCGACAGCATCCACCCCGGCGTCGATGGCGGCCATGAGTGTGGCCATCTGGCCGCCGGTGGTGTCGTGGGTGTGCAGATGGACGGGAAGGTCGAAGCGTTCCCTCAGCGCGGTGACGAGTTTCGTCGCTGCACGGGGACGCAGCAGACCCGCCATGTCCTTGATGGCGATGATGTGCGCCCCGGCCTCGACAATTTTCTCCGCGAGGTGCAGGTAGTAGTCCAGTGTGTAAATCTCCTCGCCCGGGTCCAGGAGGTTGGAGGTGTAGCAGAGTGCCACTTCCGCCACCGATGAGGTGGCGCGCACCGCGTCGATCGCCGGGCGCATCTGCTCGACATCGTTGAGGGCGTCGAAGATCCGGAAGATGTCCACGCCCACGTCGGCCGCCTCGGCCACGAAGGCGTCGGTCACCTCCGTGGGATAGGGCGTGTAGCCCACGGTGTTGCGACCTCGCAGCAGCATCTGCAGATTCTGGTTCGGCATCGCCTGCCGGAACTTCGCCAGACGCTCCCACGGGTCCTCGGCAAGGAATCGCAGCGCCACGTCGTAGGTGGCGCCACCCCAGCACTCCACACTGAACATGTTCGGCAGCATCTGCGCCTGGTGGGGCGCCACCGCGACCAGGTCACGTGTGCGCACACGGGTGGCCAACAACGACTGGTGTGCATCCCGGTACGTCGTATCGGTGATCCCCACGGCCGTCTGGTTCCGGAGTTCGCGGGCGAATCCTTCCGCACCCAGCGCCAGAAGTCGCTGACGGGTGCCCGCAGGCACCTCGGCGGCCAACTGGATGGCGGGGAGTTTGGAGCTCGGCTCCAGCTGGGTAGGAGCGTCACCGTTGGGCTTGTTGACAGTGGTCTCGGCCACATAGCGCAACAGCTTGGTGCCGCGGTCCGCCGGAGTGCGGGCGTTGAGCAGATAGGGGCGCTCGTCGATGAAGGAAGTCGTGACGCGTCCAGCCTCGAAGTCGGGATCCTCCAGGACCGAGCGCAGGAACGAAATGTTGGTGGCCACGCCACGCACCCGGAACTCCGCCAGTGCGCGTTTGGCTCGCGCGACGGCCATGGGCAGGTCCTTGCCCCGGGCCGTCAGCTTGACCAGCAGCGAATCGAAGTGGGGGCTGATCTCCACGCCGGTTCCGGTGGTTCCGCCGTCGAGCCTGATTCCGGCGCCCGAAGCGGAGCGGTACGCCTGGATGGTGCCGGTGTCGGGACGGAAGGAGTTCAGTGGATCCTCGGTGGTGATGCGGCATTGGAGTGCGGCGCCACGAATCTGCAGCTCGTCCTGCCGTATCCCGATGTCCTCCAGTGTCTCGCCCGAGGCGATGCGCATCTGTGCCTGCACCAGATCCACGTCGGTGATTTCTTCAGTGACGGTGTGTTCCACCTGGATGCGCGGGTTCATCTCGATGAACACGTGCTGCCCAGCGCGCTCGCCCTCGGTCTCCACGAGGAACTCGACTGTGCCGGCGCAGGTGTAGTTGATGGCTCGGGCGAACTTCACGGCGTCGGTGGTGAGCGCCTCGCGCATCTCGGGCGAGATGTTGGGGGCCGGAGCCATCTCCACCACCTTCTGGTGACGGCGCTGAATGGAGCAGTCGCGCTCAAACAGGTGGACGGTGTCTCCCGTTGCGTCGGCGAGAATCTGCACCTCGATGTGGCGCGGTGCAGCAACAGCCTGCTCGACGAACACGGTCGCGTCTCCAAAGGCGCCGTCTGCCTCACGCATTGCGGCGCCGAGCTCGTCCACGAACCTGGCCGGATCCTCGACGCGGCGCATGCCGCGTCCACCACCACCGGCGACAGCCTTGATGAACACGGGGAAGCCCACTTTTTCCGCACCCGCGGCAAGTTCGTCGACGTCCGTTGAAGGCGCCGTTGAGGCAAGCGTGGGGACGCCCGCCTTCCTGGCCTGTTCCAGTGCGCGCACCTTGTTGCCGGCCATCTCCAGCACCTCGGCCGATGGACCGATGAACGTGATGCCGGCCTCGGCACAGGCGGCAGCCAGATCGGGGTTCTCGGAGAGGAAGCCGTAACCGGGGTACACGGCGTCGGCCCCGGACTCACGGGCAACCCGGATGATCTCCTCGATGTTCAGGTAGGCCCTCACCGGATGGCCTTCGGTGCCGATGAGATAGGACTCACTGGCCTTGATGCGATGGTCCGCATTGCGGTCCTCGTAGGGGAAGACAGCGACGGTCTTGCACCCCAGTTCGTAGGCGGCACGGAAGGCGCGGACGGCAATTTCGCCACGATTGGCTACAAGGACCTTGGAGAACATGGGGCTCAGCGTAGCGAAACAGCGACGTCGGCCTCATTCCTGTGCCCGCGACACGTCGCGACCGCCCACAGCAAAACCATCCCAAGGGGTGAGAGGCAGTGCACACCGCTCTCGGCATAGTGAGGGGTCTCGGTGCGAGAGCCGTGACCGAGAGCAAGGAGAAGAAGACGATGATCAGCAATTCCGACATCGACCGCCTGCTGGATGGCAAGGCAACCGTCTACGACAAGGACGGCGACAAGGTTGGCTCGCTCAGCCAGATCTACCTTGACGACGCCACC
>CBDTVQ010000199.1:0-4507 GCA_965364045.1 uncultured Tessaracoccus sp.
GGTTGATCCGTCGCCTGGCCACCTCCGCGGGCGGGCGCGCAGCCTGGGTGGTGGCCGGGGCCATTCCTGCCATCTTCCTGGCCCTGTTCTTCATCGTCCCAGTTGCCAACCTTGTTCTGCGTGGTTTCCATGATGACGGTGTGTGGAGTCTCATGGGCTTCACGGAGGTGTTCTCCGCGCCTCGAACCTGGCGCATCCTCTGGTTCACGATCTACACAGCTGCCCTCGCGACTGCATTGTGCGTTGTGCTGGGTTTGCCGGGTGCATACCTCCTCTACCGCTGCCGCTTTCGTGGGCGTGGGGCGTTGCGTGCGATCGTCGCCATCCCCTTCGTCCTGCCGACTGTCGTGGTCGCCGTCGCCTTTGGGTCCTTGTTCAACCCCGGCGGGCTGCTGGCCTTCCTACAGTTGAAGCAGTCCTATCTCGCGATCCTGCTGGCGCTCTGCTTCTTCAATGTGGCCGTCGTGGTGCGCACCACTGGCTCCCTGTGGGCCCGGTTGGACCCGCGGCTCGGTGAAGCAGCCCGGGTGCTGGGTGCCTCACCGCTGCGGACGCTCTTCACCGTCACTCTTCCTGCCCTCGGGCCCGCCATTGCGGCCGGCGCCTCCCTGGTCTTCCTGTTCTGTTCCACCGCCTTCGGGATCATCATGGTGCTCGGTGGCGTGAAGTACTCCACCTTGGAGACAGAGATCTGGTACCAGACGACGCAATTGCTTGACCTGCGTGCGGCAGCCGCGCTCTCCGTCACCCAGCTCGTCATCGTGGGCGGCACACTGGTGGTCACCAACGCACTGCAGCGCCGTACGCACCAGGCACTCCATCTGAGCGTCGACGACAGCGCCGAGCAGCCGCTCGTGGTGTCGCGGGACTGGTTCGCCATCACCGTCACCGGGCTCGTGGTCACTTTGTTGCTGGTAATCCCCATGGCCAACCTGGTGATTCGTTCACTTCGTCGCGACGGCGCATGGTCGGTGGCCCACTATGCAAACCTTGCCACCACCGGCAGCGGCGGCGCCCTCACCGTTCCGGTCTGGCACGCCCTGTGGAATTCGGCCTGGATCGCCGTGGCGGCCTGTGCCATCGCGGTCACCATGGGTGTGCTCGTGAGTCTCGTTGCATCCCGGAGGCCACGCACGACGGCAGGGCGCCGCGGAATCATGCTGTTGGAGGGCGCATTCCTGCTTCCCCTGGGCGTTTCGGCCGTCACCGTTGGGTTTGGCTATCTCATCACCCTCAACCGGCCCCCCCTGGATCTGCGAAGCAGCCTCGTTCTCATCCCCATCGCCCAGGCACTCGTAGCACTCCCCCTCGTGGTGCGCAGCCTGCTGCCGTCGTTGCGTGCCATTGATCCTCACCAACTGGAGGCGGCCCGATCGCTGGGGTCCAACAGCTGGCAGGTGCTGCGCCGCGTCGAGCTTCCCCACCTGGTCAAGGGGCTCGGTCTGGCCATCGGTTTCGCTTTCGCAACCTCGCTGGGAGAGTTCGGGGCCACATCCTTCCTCTCGCGCCCGGACAATCCCACCCTTCCTGTCGTGATCTACCGACTCTTCGGACGGCCGGGAGCCGACAACTACGGCATGGCCCTGGCAGCCTCCGCCCTGCTGGCATGCTTGACCGGCATCGTGATGGCTGCGGCCGAACATGCTCGACCGAAAGGGGTCTCCACGTGGTAGCCCAGAGCAGTGGTCTGCAGATCCGCAACATATCGGTCCGCTACGGCGAACTGCTCGCCGTGGACGATGTGACGATGACGGTCGAGCCCGGGAATGTTCTCGCCCTGCTTGGACCCTCCGGCTCCGGTAAATCGTCTCTCCTGCGCGCCATTGCGGGCCTTGAGCCGCTGGCCACCGGCGAGGTGCTGTGGGATGGCGTCGATCTCAGCCGGACCAAGGTCCATCAGCGCAACTTCGGCTTCGTCTTCCAGGATGCCCAGCTGTTCAGCACCATGGACGTGGGGCGCAACATCGCCTACGGCCTGACCAGGACTCCTCGTGCGCAGCGGCTGGAACGGGTACGGGAGATGCTTCACCTCGTGGGGCTCCAGGGGTACGAGAATCGCAAGGTCACGGAGCTCTCCGGCGGTCAGGCGCAACGCGTTTCGCTGGCGCGTTCACTGGCGCCGTCCCCCCGTGCGCTGCTGCTCGATGAGCCCCTCTCAGCCCTGGATCGCAACCTCCGTGAGCACCTCGCGGGCGAGCTCGCCCGCATCCTGCGAGAGGTGGGCACCACGGCAATTCACGTCACACACGACCAGGACGAGGCCTCCACGGTCGCCGACACGGTGGCCGTGATGGATCACGGACGGCTGTTGCAGCGCGCCACCCCCGATGTCCTGTGGCGCAGCCCCGCATCCAGGGAGGTGGCCCGTTTCCTGGGTTTCACAGCCTTCATGGATGCGGACGAAGCCCGGCAGCTTGGCTGGCGGGGGCAGCTACAAGAGGGGAACGTACTGGGAATCGGCCCGCGCAGCCTGGAACTCGCCAACGACGGAATCGCCCTGCCCATCACCAGCCAGGGCTTCGCGCTCGGAGAGGTGGAGGTGGGCGTCCGTCTGCCAAACGGACAGCTGTCGACGGTGACAGCTCCCGAACGAGTCGATGCAGCGGAGGTCCGAGTGCGCCTGATCGGCGGGGCTGTCACCCCACTGACGTCCCCGTAACTGATGGAAAAGGGGTTGGTAGTGGTCGAGCAGACTCCCAAAACCCACTCGCCGATCACCGAGCCCTGACGACGTCCCTGCTCTGGCGGTACGCCGCAGCGACACGCTGCGCGACTGTGATGCTGCTGCCGATGGCCACGAGGCCGAGGCTCCCCCACAACCACCACTCCGGTCCTCCAACACCCACGATGAGGGTGCCCGTCAGCGCCGCCGCCAGACGATCCGTGCGCTCGAAGATCCCCACGGAGGCATCCCAGCCCTCCGCCTCTGCTCGGGCACGTGCATAGGACACCACGAAGCCCGCCACGAGCGCCAGGGCCGCCAGGCCCGCGCCGATGCCGTCGCCGATGACGACGCACCACCAGCCAATGGCCACGAAGAGAGCGCCATCTGCAAGCCTGTCCAGCGTCGAATCGAGGAATGCCCCAAATTTGGACGCCCGGCCGGACAGCCGCGCCATGGTGCCGTCGAGTCCATCGCCCAGGAGGAAGAACATCACCAGCAGGGAGCCCAGCAGTAGTTGTCCGCGCGGAATGAACCACAGTGAGCTCGCGGAAACCCCCAGCGTGCCGACGATAGTGATGACCGACGGTGTGAAGCCCGCGCGGAGGAGCAGCCGGGCCAACGGTGCCAACGCTTTGCCATATCTGACACGCAATATCCCGAGCACTCCCCCATCATGACGCATGCACCCTCAATGAGCTCAGCCGTTACAGTTGCCCCGAGCAGCAGAAGGGACATCCATGGCCAGACAACGTTTCCCCAAATCGGTGTACTCCCACGGCACTGAACCGGATGCACGATTCACGCTCGCCAACGAGCGAACTTTCCTCGCTTGGGTCCGCACGGGCCTGGCTCTACTGGCCGGCGGCGTGGCGATGGAAGCGCTTGGCCTCGGTTTGCATCCAGCGTTCCAACTGTCGGCGTCCGTGCTCCTGATGCTCACGGGCATCGCTTCGGCTCTTCAGGCGTGGCTGGGTTGGGCGCGCTACGAACGTGCCCTGCGCAAGAACACTCCCCTGCCGAGCGCCCCGTTGGCGCTCCCTGTGGCCATAGCCGTCGGGGTCACCGGCATTCTTGTGGTGCTGGGGGTCATTCTCCGGTGAGCGACCGTCCGTTCGACAAGGGTCTGCAGCCGGAGCGCAGCGCTCTGGCGTGGCAACGCACCGCCCTGTCCATAGCCGTCGGTTCCCTCATCTTCGGCCGCATCCTGGCAACCTCGCTCGGGCTGTGGGCCCTGTTGCCCATGCTGGCGGGGCTGTCAATGTCTGCAGCCCTCGGCATGAAGGCCTACGGGCGCTACGCCCACCACCACCGCACGTTGACCAGCGGCAACGGCTTACTGGCCGATGGCCGCCTCAACGCTGTTCTGGCTCTATTCATGTTGGGTGGCGGCATCTTCTGTCTCATCATGGTTCTGACATGGAGACTCGTCGACTGACGGCCGCGGCTGCGGCCCTCAGTCGCGTGGATGAGAATCAGCCAGCACACCCATGTGCAGCTGAGGTCCGGCTCCGGCAGGAGAGAGATCTGTTGGGTCAGTCGCAACGGCCACGGGAACTTCCGAGTCAGCCGATGACGCAATGAGTCGTTCTGTTCTGCCGGGTGGAGTGAGCGCTGAGTTCGGACGGAAGGCCGTCCAAGCCTTTTGCGATGGCCGTGGCGTGGCGGGGAAATAGCGTTCCGATGATGGCTGCGTCGCGGATGGTGGTGTTCTTGTTCAGATCGCGGGCGGCGAAGACCTCTCTGGCCGCATCGCCGGAGTCTCGTCCCTCATCCATCCCGATCAGTGTGGTGATCGGGGTGCCAGTGGCAGCCAGCGCAGCCATGGAGGCCTCGTCGGTGAGG
>CBDTVQ010000200.1:0-4475 GCA_965364045.1 uncultured Tessaracoccus sp.
TCGGTCCCACATGCGGACAGTGTCAGTGCAAGGGCCGCGCCCACTGCGACTACTTTCAAAAGCTTGTGCTGCTTCATGATGCTCCTTTCGCCAAAACGGATTTACGTCAATGCCCCGAACAGTAGCGGGGAACCCATGCATCACCCATCCCTCTGGAACGGGCGCTGCCAACTGTTATCGGCTCGTTACCCTGAGTCGATGTTGGTGGCCTCCAGCACGACCTCAGGAATCCTCATCCGCATTCCAGGCACCCGTCACGACAATCCGCTCACGATGGCGTTCAATGTCCGGGTCCGGAACGGGGATCGCGGACAGCAACGCCTGCGTGTAGGGGTGTTGGGGGTTCTCGAAGATCTCGTCAACGCCGCCATGCTCGACGAAGTCCCCGAGGTACATCACGGCCACGCGATCTGCGATGTGACGCACGACGGACAAGTCATGGGCGACGAACAGGAAGGACAGCCCCAGACGGAGCCTGAGCTCATCGAGCAGGTTGAGGACACCCGCCTGAATGGACACGTCCAGGGCAGAGACCGGCTCGTCCAGGGCGATGATCTTGGGGTTGGTGGACAGGGCCCGTGCGATGCCGATGCGCTGGCGTTGGCCCCCCGAGAAAGCTTGAGGGAACCGATCGCTGTGGGCGGGATCAAGCCCCACGAGGTCCATCAGTTCATCCACGCGGCGATGCGCCTCGTCCTTGGGTGTCCCGATCGCGAAGAGAGGCTCCGAAATGATGTCGGCCACGGTCATTCGGGGGTCGAGTGCCCCCATCGGATCCTGGAAGACAATCTGGATGTCGCGTCGGAGCTCACGTTCCGCGCGGGCGTTCTTGAGGCTGTTGATGCTGGTCCCACCGATGATGATGTCGCCATGCTCCTGCTTGGCGAAGTCCATGATCTGCATGAGGGTGGTTGTCTTGCCGCTGCCTGACTCCCCCACGATGGCCAGCGTCTCGCCCTGGCGGATGTCGAAGCTGACTCCTTTGACCGCGCGCACCTCGCCCACCTTCTTCTTGAAGAAGGCACCCTTGACGAGGGGGAAGGTCTTGGTCAGGTTGCGCACCTCAAGGGTGATGGGGCGATCCTCGCGTGGAACGCTCGCCAGGTCGCTGACGATTCTCTCGGGGACGGGGTAGACCGGACCGCCGTCGATGAGGCCGTCGTCGTTGATCTCCTGGGACCGGATACAGGCAGCCAGATGTTGGGCACTCCCACTCGCCACTGGCAGGAGATCGGGCTCGCGTTCACGACAGGCCGGGATGACGATGGGGCACCGGTCCGCGAAGGGGCAGGCATCCGGCAGGTTGATCAGCAGGGGCGGGTTTCCCTCGATGGGGATCAGCGGTTCCTTGTCGCCCTTGTCGATCCGGGGAATGGCCCCCAGCAGTCCAATCGTGTAGGGCATGCGGGGGCGGTGGAACACTTCACGAACAGGCGCCTGTTCGACTGGTGTTCCGGCGTACATGACGATCACGTCATCGGCCGTCCTCGCCACCACCCCCATGTCGTGGGTGATCATGATCATCGCGGCACCGGTCTCGTCCTGTGCCTTCTCGATGAGGTCAAGGATCTGCGCCTGAATGGTCACATCCAGCGCCGTCGTGGGCTCGTCGGCGATGATCAGTTTGGGGTTGTTCGCCATGGCGATGGCAATGACGACGCGTTGGCGCATACCGCCGGAGAACTCATGGGGGAAGGACTTCATCCGCTTTTCAGGATTTGGTATTCCCACCAGGTTCAGCAACTCCAGCGCCTGATCCCAGGCTTCCTTCTTGGACATGGAACGGTGCACAGTCAGTGCTTCCATAAGCTGTGTACCGATGGTGAACACCGGAGTCAGCGAGGTCAGCGGATCCTGGAAGACCATGGACATGCCGTTGCCGCGGATCATTGAGAGCTGCTTGTCGGTCTTGCCGAGCAGTTCCTCGCCGTCGTAAATGATCGAGCCCTGCACACGGGCGTTCTCGTCGAGCAGGCCCATGATGGCCAACGAGGTCACCGATTTGCCGGATCCCGACTCACCGACGATGCCCAGGGTTTGGCCCACCTCGAGATCGAAGGAGACGCCACGCACAGCGTCGACGCGGCCTGCCTCGGATGCGAAGCTGACTCTGAGATCCCGGACCGAGAGAATGGTGCTCATGCGCGGCCTCCTGCTGCCGAGGTGGGATCGAGGGCGTCACGCAATCCGTCAGCGACCAGTGCCATCGAGATGGTCAAGAACGTCAGCGCTCCCGCTGGGAAGTAGAAGAGCCACGGCGCGCTGGTGATCGTGTTGGCTCCGGACCCGATGAGGGAGCCGAGCGACACGTCAGGGATCTTCACGCCGAAGCCCAGGAACGACAGGCCGGTCTCGATCATGACGGCAGAGACGATGCCCAGAGTGAAGTTGATGACCAGCAGCGAGCCGATATTGGGCAGCAGGTGGCGAAGGACGATCTTCATGCCCGGCACACCCATGTAGCGCGCTGCGGCGACGTACTCACGTTCGCGGAGCGACAGGGCCATGGTCCAGATCACGCGAGCGGGGAAGTACCAGCCGATGACGAAGATCATGATGAAGGCGATGATTCGCCAGTCGCCCCCGGAATCGTTGGAGATCATGGCGAGGATGAGGAAGCTGGGGATCACCATCATGAAGTGAATGACGGCCAGGGTGATGCGCTCGACCCAGCCGCCGAAGTAGGCCGCCGCGGTTCCGATGACCGCGGAGATCGCTGTGGTGCCCACAGACACAGTGACGGCGATCATGAGAGAGCGCTGCAATCCGAGGGCCACTTGGGCGAACGTGTCATTGCCTGCGGACGTCGTCCCGAACCAGTGTTCCGATGACGGCGGTATTCCAAGGTTGAGGAAGTCCAGTTCGATGTGGTCGTACTGGGCGATGAAGGGCGCGATGATCGCAAACAGAACCAGCAGGATGAAGATGATCACCCCGGCGACGGCGGGCTTGTTGCGCAGGAACCGCCGGCTGTAGAGGCTCCACTTCGACATTCGTTTGCGAGGTGCAGCCAACTCGATGTCGCCGGTCTCCGTCTCCGGAATGTGCTCGTTGTTCGAGAGGACGGGAGGATCGTTCATGTCGGTCATGTTCAGCTCACCCTCACACGTGGGTCGAGGACAACGACGGCGACGTCAGCGAGGAGCGCGCCGATCGCCGTCAGCAGGGCACCGAAGGCCGCGATGGCCACCGTGCCATGGATGTCGTTGCCACTGATTGTCTCGATGAAGTACCGGCCCATGCCGTTCCAGGCGAAGATTGTCTCGGTGAGAACCGCACCGGTGAACACCGTCGGAATCGTGAAGGCCACCTGGGTGGCGACCGGGATCAACGAGGTGCGCAGGGCGTGCCTCCGGATGGCCTGTGGCTTGGTGAGACCCTTCGCCCGGGCCGTCCGGACGTAGTCCGCCTTGATGTTGTCGAGCAGCAGGGACCGCTGCAGGAAGTGGGTTCCGGCGTACCCGATGAGGACGAGGGCGGCCGTCGGTAATATGAGGTGCTGCAGCGCATCGATGAGGACCGGGAAGAAGCCCTCCACCCCCCGGCTCGACGAACCCGTCACGTAGAACACACGCGTTCCCGCCCAGTCGTTGAAATTGATGGCCAGCAGGACGATGCCCAGTGCCGCGACGACGATGTTGATGTTCATCGTGGCGATGGAAGTCGCCTGGCCGATGCGGTCGCCGAGCTTGTACTGCCGCGAGGCGGTGTAGACGCCCAGAGCAATGCCGATGATCGTCGCGATGACAGTCGCACCGAGCACCAGTTGCGCGCTCACCCACATGCGATAGGCCACCTGGTCATTGACCACCTGACCCACGGGGCTCACGCCCCAGTCCCAGCGGAGAACGATCCCGGTGATCCAGTTCCACCATCGCTCAAGTAGAGGGACCGTGTCGCTCAGATTGCGAGGCGCCAGTTGCTGGGTGATCTGTTCGGGAGAGAGCGGGGGCCGACGGGCAACATAGTTGCTCCGTGGGTCCAGATAGCCCCACGCCAAAAAGTACGTGACATTCGTCGCAACGACGATCATCAGCAACCAGCCGAGGAATCGGCGCACCAGATACCTGATCACAGTGACGACTCTCTCTCTCTTGCAGCCATAACCCCGGGCCCACTCTCCACCGGACGTCGGAAGTGAGGCAGAAGCCTCATCCGTCGCACCCGGCAACACCCACCGTGGTGGCCGCTACAAGAAGTGGTATCACCCTGTACGTCAATGTGGCTGATAGATCACAAACAACTCCCGAAGAGTAACAGCCGGGCCAACCACCCAACCGACAATCCGGAGCCAAATCTCCGTGCAACTTTGGCACCGATCAAATCGGGCGCGGCTGCTCATGGAGTCAGACGCCGCCCACTCGACGGGCGACAGCTGCCACCGCGCCGTCCGGAGTTCTCAGCAGAAGCAGGGTTGCACTTCCGGGCCCCCTGGGTCTGATACTGCGACGCAGAGCGGCTGGATCCACGTCAAT
>CBDTVQ010000201.1:0-4464 GCA_965364045.1 uncultured Tessaracoccus sp.
TCGCGCGGGATGTCGTCATCTACATCATCGAACACCACCGGGTCATCAGAGAGCGCCGGGTGCTCTGCGGGTGCTTCGTCCTCGGGATCCTCGTGGACGGGGTTGCCGTAGGGATCGAGGAGGCGTCCCTGCTCGTCGCGGGGAAGTTCGTCGGCCTGTACTGCGTGCGCGCCGCCGACGACGTTGTCGTCGCCTTCCAGCGTCACCGGGTTGCCGTAGGGATCGAGTGCAGGTGCATCTTCGTCCGGGGCATCTTCGTGCTCGTCTGCCGGGAGGGTGGAGTCGTCCTCGACGATGATCTCTTCGACGATGACGGGCTCAACAATGACCGGCTCGGCGGGGATGGGCTCAACAACGACGGGCTCGGCGGGGATGGGCTCGACGATGGCGGGCTCGGCGGGGATGGGCTCGGCGGGGATGGGCTCGACGATGACGGGCT
The DNA here is from genome assembly GCA_965364045.1 of uncultured Tessaracoccus sp. Taxonomy (GTDB): domain Bacteria; phylum Actinomycetota; class Actinomycetes; order Propionibacteriales; family Propionibacteriaceae; genus Arachnia. The sequence goes on from CBDTVQ010000201.1 coordinate 440, forward strand.
CGGCGGGGATGGGCTCGGTGTCTTCGGGCTCGATCTGATTGGACTCGGTGGGCTGGGTTTCGGTCGGGACAACCGTGTTGTCGTCGGAACTCGCTTCGTACTCGGCCAGCGCGACCTCGTCGAGATGCGCCTGGCGGTCATGCTCCACTGGATCGATGTATTCCGCATCCGGCTCGGCGAACACATCGCCGCTGTAGTCATCACCAACGTCGAGACGTTCTTCCTCGGGGATGACGACTACCTCCTCGTCGGCTTCTTCGATGCGGTTGCCGTGACGGTCCGTGTTGACGTCAGGATCGCGACGATCTGCTTCCCGCAGGATCTCTTCATGTTCCTCGACGGCAGTCTCGAACGCTTCGCGGCTGTGAGTGGCTTCGTCGTGAAGGACCTTGGCCTCATCGGTTGCCTGGGCAGCCAGTTCGTCGGACTCCCCGGCCTGTGCGCGCAATGAGTCAGCCCGCTCGTACTCCGCGATCGCGTTCTGTCGGGCTGCCTCCGCCTCTGCCTCAAGCTGATCGGCGCGGTCCTGACGGGTCGTGATCAGCTGATCATCCTCGGCGGCCCGCGAGCGCAGTTCGGCGGCACGCTCACGGTTGCGCGCCTCGCTCTTGCCACGGTTCACGAGGATCACCACGACGATGATCACCAGAATCACGACCGCGATCGCTGCCAATACCCAGATCGAGAGTTGCATAATCATGCTCCTTCATTCCTTTTCAGTGTTGATGCTTCGCAGCGTATCCGGCCGTTGGTTCGGAAGGTGGTTGACAGCCCCGTTCCTCGATTGAAGGGTTGTTCGGGCACCGTGCTAATCTTTCGTCTCGGGTTCGGAGACGGACTTTGCGCGCGTGTGGCGGAATGGCAGACGCGCTGGCTTCAGGTGCCAGTGTCCTTCGGGACGTGGAGGTTCAACTCCTCTCACGCGCACAAATCGGAAACCCCCAGTTGGCTAGCTTGAATGCCAGTTGACTGGGGGTTTTTCGTGTCTGGGGTGCGACAGGGGACGCCACACCTGGACACGATGGGCCTTGAAATGGGCTCAAGATGGCTTCTCGACCCGTGCCCACGGAGGTCGCCATGAACGATGGGGTTCGAAGCTCGCCAATGGTCACTGGAACACGCGCTACGTCGGACGCGAAGGCAGGCGCTAATCCCGGATGTTTCGTGCGAAGCAGGACGCCACCTACTGGAGTTCGCACGAGTTGCGGCTGGTAGACCTCGACCAGTGGAGCCCGCCGGCGTCCCATTCAGAGCAACTGTCGCCACCATGTCCGCCGAGGCAGGTGCGACGGTCCGGGTGCAGGACCAACTCGGACACACGACACCACAGATGGCGCTGCGCGGTGAGGGACGCGGAACGCGCCCGACGGGTATCGGAGGATTGGGGCCATAGCTCCGGCCCGTAGCTCCAAAGAAGGGCGCGTGCAGATTCCCACGAGCCCTTCTGTGGGCTCCATGGCGTCGCCGCTCCCCGTAACTGGCGCGGCGACGGAGTCTTCCGCTGTCTGACCTCGGATCCCTTGCCCAGGACGTCGTTGTGGGGCAATTGGCACACTCCGCTCGCGCAGCGCTGCGGCGCGATGGGTGTTTACGGATCTGCCGATGTCAGACTGTTGGGTTCTTCTTAGCGTATGGAAGCTGCCTTGAACTCCTCGTGTAGGAGAGGCTCAGACGCCCAGCCCCCTTGACGTCTGTAACTTTCAGCGCCACATCTAGTGGCATGGCGCTGAATTAGTTCTACGGTTTGGTGAACCAACGGAGCATGGCGAACAAACCGGCCCCCGCCCGGTTGCTGCGCGACTGCAACCAAGCGATATCGGAGAAGGCTCTGCGCTCCAGCACCACCGTCGGGGCCACGCAGCGGGCCAAGATCGTCCTTCTCGCCTCTCAGGGATCACAAATGCGTTGATCTCCGAGTCGGCGGGGATGTCTCGCCCGACGGTGAAGGTCAGCCGCGGGTAGTGGCGAAACCGCTACCTCGAGCAGGGGATGGCCGGCTTGGTTGATGCTCAGCGTCCCGGCCGACCGGAGGTGGTTGATGATGCGGCGATCATTACCGCGACGTTGACGCCACCGCCGCAGCGTTTAGGCGTGACGCACTGCTCGAGCTGACTGTTGGCACCTCGGCTGGGGGTGCACCTCTCCACCATCACCAAGAGTGGAAGAAGTAGGGGATTAAGCCGTGGAAGGCTGAGACCTTCAAGTTCTTCACCGGCCCGGAGTTGGTGGCCGAGATCACCGACGTCGTCGGGCTGTACTTGAACCCGCCTCAGAACGCGGTTGTGGTGTGATGGATGAGAAGTCCCAGATCCAGGGGCTGAACTGCACCGAGAAGGTGCTGCCGATGCAGCCCGAACACAACGAGCAACGCAGCCACGACTCGTCCGCCACGGCACCACCCTGTTTGCCGCCTTGGAGATCGCCACCGGGAAGGTGACCGTACTATGCAAAGACCGGCACCGAAACCAGGAATTCCTCGGCTTCATCAAACACGTCGCCCGCGACTGCCCGGAGAAAGAGTTGCACTTGGTGATGGACAACCATGCCGCCCACAAGCGCATCGAGATCCCGCGGCTGGCTCACGGCGAACCCGCGGATTCACGTCCACTTCACACCGACGTCAGGGTCACGGCTGAACTTGGTCGAGGTCTGGTTCGGCATCATTGAACGCCAGGCCATCCGCCACGGCACCTTCATCTCCGTCCGAGAACTCATGGCCAAGATTCGGGTCTTCATTAACGGCTGGAGCACCCGAGAGCACCCATTCATCTGGACCAGGACCCCAGACGAAATCCTCACAAAAATCCACCGCAGACGAAAAAAGACCTCACCGCCCAGCCAGTAGGACACGGGACTAATTATCACGTGCTCCAGAACCTTGTCGCCCGGCACCACCCGGTGGGGTGTCAAGGACTGAAGTGTCCGACTCGCTCACTGCCTGGTTGTCGGCAAGGACCACGATGTCGCCCTCCTCGACACCATGCAGGATCTCCGTGCGCTCCGCTCCGACCGTCCCGATCGTCACTATTGCGTCCTGCGCTGTGCCATCGACGAGCATCGTGACCCTCGAATCAGACCCTAGCCCTCGAACCGCTGAGGTTGGGACGGTAAGAGCCGTTTTTGCCTCAGCCACGTGCACTGAGGCATGGATGGTGGCGCCGATTCTGGGCTGGTCATCTCCGGCGTCCACTGCGATCGTCACCGTGTAGGCGGGTGTTGTGGTCTGTGACTGGTTCAACACCCCCACCGTGGCAACCGTTCCTTCGTACGCGTCGCCGAACGCAGGGAGCGACACGTCAACGCTTTGTCCCACGTCCACTTGGTCAATGTTGCTGAGCGGGACAGTCAAGTCGACGACGTATCCCGAGTCGGATTCTACGGTGATGGTGCCTTCCGAGGTAACCCCGGCCATGAGGCCCACTGCGACGACTGTGCCCTCAAGTGGACTGGTCAGCGTGGCGAAGGTGAGATCGCGCTCAGCGACCGCCACTTGGTTCTCCATCAGAGCAACGGTTGCGTGGTCTGCAAGTATCTGCTCGGCAGTGATGGCCTTGGCCTGGGCGTCCTGGGGTTGGGCCGGGCTGGTGCGCTCCAGTGCTTCTTCGGGCGATACGGGCTGCTCCCGGGCGCTCGTTGAGCTTTCCGGATTTGGTGAAGAGACAGACGTCCCGGCCTGTTGTTCCGGCGGTGTTCGATCGCCCTGCGAATCTGGGTTCGCAGTTGAGTCGTGTATCTCAGATGAGGAGACTGCGTCGTCAAGGACATTGGCGAGGCGTTCCACTTCACCCTGCGCGTCCGCGGTGGACTGTTGTGTCCGGGATGCCTCATCGAGTGCCTCTTGACAGGCCTGCAGCTGTTCCTGCACGCCGCTCAATTCGTTGTCCGATTCATGGTCGTCCCCGACGCTGATAGCGACGTTGGTGGCCTCCGATGAAGGTGCGCCATCGCCTTCCGGCAAGGACGGTTCTCTGGTTGGTGTCTCGGACGCTTCGGAGGTTGGTGTCTCGGACGCTTCGGAGGTTGGT
>CBDTVQ010000202.1:0-4460 GCA_965364045.1 uncultured Tessaracoccus sp.
CGTGCGAGTTCCTCATCGATCATCGATGCCTCGATGGCTCCAACGCGGGCGAGGGAGGAGATGATGGACCAGCGCATTCCAGTGTCAATGGCGAGACCAGACGGCACTTCCTCATCGCTGAGCCAGCCGCGTATCAGCTCCACCGCCTCATGGGAACGGGAGGTGCCCACCAGGGCCTTGGCGATGGTGACCTGCTTGTCGGAGCCTGCTGCTGCATTCTGTAGAAGTCGGGCAAGACCTGCGGTGAGCCGGGCGTTTGCCTCTGTGCGCAGTTCCGGGGCCATGAACCGGCCTGAGCAGGCGGCGGCCTGGGACAGGACGGTGGCCGTGGCCGCCATGTCTGTTTCGCTGTCAATGCCTCGCAACGCGAGACTGACGAAGTCCTGCGGGGCGATGTCGCCGTCGCGCACCGAATCCCAGAACGATGACCAGGCCACGGCTCGGGCGAGCGGTTCAGTGAGCGCCGCGATGTTTTCCACGAGGGCCGCGGCGGAGTCCGCGTCAAAGCGCACCTTGGCGTAGGTGAGGTCGCCATCGTTGACGAGCACGACGTTGCCACGATGAACACCGATGAGGTCTGCGACCTCGGTGCTGGCACCCTCAACGTCGAGCTCGACGGTGTGGGTGCGGCGGAGTTCGCCGTCGGTGAGCGTGAAGATGGCGATGCCCAGACGGTGACGTCGAAGGGTCGGGTATGCATCGGCGGCGCTCTGTTGGATGGCAAAGCGGGTGAAATTGCCGGCATCATCGATCTCGAAGCTGGCGCGCAGCGTGTTGACGCCGGCGGTCTCCAGCCACTGCCCGGTGAACCAGGAGAGATCGCGGCCGCTGGTCTCCTCGAGTTCGACGAGGAGGTCGCGAAGAGTGGTGTTGCCCCAGGCGTGCTTGTGGAAGTACTGGGAGACGCCGGCCCTGAAGGCCTCCTCGCCCACGAAGGAGACCAGCAGCTTCAGGACAGAAGCACCCTTGGCGTAGGTGATGCCGTCAAAGTTCTGCTCCACCTTCTCCAGGTCACCCATGTCCGCGGCGATGGGGTGGGTGGTGCTCAACTGGTCCTGCAGGTACGCCCAGGCCTTGCGCTCGTTGCTGAACGAGGCCCACGGATCCGCCCCGGTGTCGTAACGCTTCGAGATCTCGTCGGCGGCGTAGTGGGATGCCCACTCGGCGAAGGACTCGTTCAGCCACAGGTCATCCCACCAGGCCATCGTCACGAGGTCGCCAAACCACATGTGGGCGAGTTCGTGGAGGATCGTGTTGTCGCGGGACTCCATCTCGCGGGCCGTGACGCGGAACCGGAAGAGGTACTCGTCGCGGAAGGTCACACAGCCCGCGTTCTCCATGGCGCCAGCGTTGAACTCCGGGACGAAGATCTGGTCATAGGAGTCAAAGGCGTAGGGGACCCCGAAGGCACCCTCGAAGACCTCGAAGCCTCGCTGGGCGGTCTCCAGGATGCGGTCTGCATCGAGGAACTCGGCCACGGACTGCCGGCATGCGACGGCGGCCGGCAGGGTTTTCGCGACGGAGCGAATCTCGCCCTCCACCACGTGGTATTCGCCGGCCACGAGTGCCGTGATGTAGGTGGACACCTGAGGTGTGGCTGCATGATCCCAGCGGCTGATGCCCTCGGACACCTCTTCGGGCTGCACGCGGGCGGAGTTGCTCATGACCTGCCAGTGGCTGGGGGCCAGCACGCTGAGCTGGAACGTGGCCTTCTGGTCAGGCTGCTCGAAGTTGGCGAACATGCGGCGCGCGTCGGCCGTCTCGAACTGCGAGTAGAGGTAGACCCGGGAATCCGTCGGGTCGACGAAGCGGTGGAGGCCCTCTCCGGTGATGGAGTAGCGACAGATGGCGTTGACGATCACGGTGTGTTCGCCGGGCTCCAGCTCTGGCAGCGGCAGGCGATACCCGTCGAATCCGTCAACGGGGATGGATTCCCCATCAATGGTGGCTTCCGTCACGCTCGGCGCAATCAGATCCAGATGGGTTGCCGGACCCTCGGAGAGAATGTCCATCTCCGTGCGGGAGGAGAACGTCTTCCCGGGCTCGTCGGTGGCGTCATCCGTGACGTCGACGAGGACGCGGTAGGCATGGACGCGCACGACGGCGGAGCGTTGTTCTGCTTCTGCACGGGTGATATTGGCTGTGGCCACGGGGTGGGCTCCCTCAGCTATCGGTGGTTCGGTTTACGGATCGATACTAGTGGCCGGGCGGTTCCATGTCCTGAGTCGCCCCATTCGAAAGTGATATTAAGGGCTGGTTTCGGTGGTTGTGCCAGCATTGGGCGCATGACAGATGAGGCGATCGGCTCCGACGACGGCCTGGATGAGGCACGCAGCCAGTGGAGCGAACTCAACGAGATGCTGGCCAAGGCGCAGCAGGCCTACTACGGTGCCGATGCTCCCACCTCCTCCGATGAGGCCTACGACGAGGCGATGCGTCGGCTGCAGGCGTTGGAGGAGCAGCATCCGGAGCTGGCGAGCCCGGACTCCGTGACCCAGAAGGTGGGCGCTGCCACGATCACCGATTTCGCTCCCGTGACACACCGTCAGCGACTCCTCAGCCTGGACAACATCACCACTGACGAGGAATTGAGCACGTGGCTGACCCGCTCCGGGGAGGGGCCGTGGCTGTGCGAGGTGAAGATCGACGGCCTCGCCATCAACCTGCTCTACCTCGACGGGAAGCTGGAGGTCGCCGCGACCCGCGGTGACGGCCGCGTGGGGGAGAACGTCACCCACAACGTCCTGACCATCGACGGGATCCCGCACACCCTGGACGGCGACGACGTCCCTGCCGCGCTCGAGGTGCGGGGCGAGATCTTCTTCCCCGTCGCCGGCTTCCAGGAGTTGAACGCAGCGCTGGTCGAGGCGGGCAAGGCACCCTTCGCGAACCCACGCAACGCTGCGGCAGGATCTCTGCGGCAGAAGGATCCGAGGGTGACGGCGTCGCGACCATTGCAGATGATCGTGCACGGCGTGGGGGAGCGCGACGGTCTGGAGGTGACGTCCCAGAGCGGCACCTACGAGCAGTTCGCCGCGTGGGGCCTGCCCGTCAGTTCGCTGTACAAGGTGTTGCACACGCCGTCGGCAGTGGAGGATTACATCTCCCACTTCGGTGAGCATCGTCACGAGGTGGCGCACGAGATCGACGGCGTCGTGATCAAGGTGGACGCGTTCTCCGGTCAGGCGAATCTTGGCATCACATCCCGCGCGCCCCGGTGGGCTGTGGCCTTCAAGTACCCGCCGGAGGAGGTCAACACCAGACTGTTGGACATCCGCGTCAACGTGGGGCGCACGGGCCGCGTGACCCCGTACGGCGTGATGGAACCGATCGTGGTGTCCGGCTCCACCGTGGAAATGGCCACCCTGCACAACGCCCACGAGGTGAAGCGCAAGGGCGTCAGGATTGGCGACATCGTGGTGCTGCGCAAGGCGGGCGACGTGATCCCCGAGATCGTCGCTCCCGTGGTGGCGCTGCGTGACGGTACTGAGCGAGAGTTCGTGATGCCCACCCACTGCCCGTCCTGCGGCACGGAACTTCGCCCCCAGAAGGAGGGTGACAAGGACATTCGCTGCCCCAACTCACGATCCTGCCCGAGCCAGTTGCGGGAGCGACTGTTCGCGCTGGCCGGCCGTGGTGGCTTCGACATCGAGGCGCTGGGCTGGGAGGGGGCGCAGGCACTGCTCGCCGAGGGGCTGCTCGTCGACGAGGCGGGCCTGTTCCAGTTGACCGCGGAGGATCTGCTGCGCACCGAGCTGTACACCAGGGGTGCCCAGAAGCTGGAACTCGAGGACCCCGCGAAGGCCCCGCCGGGTGGGGTGCGCGACGGGCGGGTGCTGTCCAGCACGGGAGAGAAGTTGCTCGCCAACCTTGAACAGGCCAAGGACCAGCCGCTCTGGAGGGTGCTCGTCGCGCTGTCCATTCGCCATGTGGGACCGACGGCAGCCCGGTCGCTCGCACTTCGGTTCGGCTCGCTGGACGCCATCCGCTCTGCGAGTCTGGAGGAGCTTGCCTTCACCAATGGGGTGGGCCAGGTCATCGCCGAGTCCCTCCAGGAGTACTTCGACGTCGATTGGCACGTTGCCATCGTGGATCAGTGGGCAGCCGACGGCGTGCGGATGATCGACGAGGTGGACGAGTCAACCCCGAAGACGCTGGCGGGCCTGACCATCGTGGTCACCGGTACGCTGCCCGGCTTCAGCCGTGACGAGGCGAAGGAGGCCATCCTGGCCCGCGGGGGCAAGGCGTCGGGCTCGGTGAGCAAGAAGACGGACTTCGTCGTGGTGGGGGACAACGCTGGCACCAAGGCCGAGAAGGCGGAGCAGCTTGGCCGACCCATCCTCGATGAGGACGGTTTCCGTCGGCTGCTCGACGGCGGCCCGGAAGCCGTTGGAGCAGCCGCTGAGTAGTTGGCCAGTCATTGTGGGCCCCAGATGCCGGTAGACCGGCAGCTGGGGCCC
>CBDTVQ010000203.1:0-4441 GCA_965364045.1 uncultured Tessaracoccus sp.
CGGCGGAGCAGGTGCGGGCCGCCGGCGGGCAGGCACTGGCCATCGTGGGCGACGTGCGCAAAGACGAGGACATTGAGCGCGCCGTCGCGATGACCGTGGAGGAGTTCGGCGGGATTGACGCGGTGGTCAACAATGCGAGTGCCATCGACCTCTCGCGGTCCCTGGACCTGCAGGCCAAGAAGTATGACCTCATGGCCGACGTGAACGTGCGTGGCACCTTCATGCTGTCGCGGGCCGCGGTGCCGCATCTGCGCAACAGCCCGAACCCGCACATCCTGTCGCTGTCACCGCCGCTGAACCTGGACCCCAAATGGTTGGGCGCGCACACCGGCTACACGATGGCCAAGTACGGCATGACCATGGCCACGCTGGGCCTGGCCGCGGAGTTTGAGGGGATTGCGGCCAACACGCTGTGGCCGAAGACCACCATTGCCACCGCAGCGGTGATGAATCTGCTGGGCGGGGAAAAGCTGATGGCGGTCAGTCGGACGCCGGAGATCTACGCGGACGCAGCCATTGTGGTGTTGATGCGCCCGGCGGGGGAGTGCACAGGTCAGAGCCTGATCGTCGAGGACGTGCTCGCCGAGGCCGGTGTCACGGATTTCTCCGGCTACGCCGCCGTCCCGGGGACTCCGGACGACCGGTTGTTTCCTGACATCTTCCTCTAGGCGTGACGGGCTCCGGTGCCCTCCAGTACAGCCGCGTAGCCCTCCCGGTACGTGGGGTAGGAGAAGACGAAGCCGGTCTCCCGCAGCCGGGTGTTGTCACATCTCTTGCCCCGGCTTCCCGGAGCGTGTCCGGAATCGGCGGCAACCGATGGCACGGGAAGCCCAAGACTGCGCGCAAGAAATTCGACGACCTCCCGGTATTCGACGGGGCAGTTGTCGACACCAATGTAGACAGTCCCGGGCTGGGCCGGCGCAGTCATGAGATGCACGATCGCCGCTGCAGCATCGTCGCGATGGATTCGGTTGGTGAATCGTGCCTCAGATGGAATCGAGGCCACCCCGTCACGGACGCGATCAATCTCTCGATTGCGACCGGGGCCGTAGATGCCGCCCAGCCGCAGAATGGTTGCCGCGGGGATCTGCGCGCGCAACGACTCCTCGCCCTCCAGCAGGGTGACTGCCGTCGGCGTGGTGGGTGTGGCCGGGGTTGACGCGCTGACCCAGGAGCCGTCGTCGACGCCGTAGACCGCCGTCGAGGATACGAACAGGACACGCGGCGGCGCAGCGCAGTCGCGATGGATGGCCGCCACGACACGGCGAACGCTGTCGACGTACACCGCCCGATAAGCATCGGCGCTGCGCTCATCCGGCGCCAGGGCAATCACCACGATGGTGGTGTCTGCGGGCAGTGTCGGCACGTCCGCGGACAGATCGACCGACTGTCCTTCGATTTCGCACGGCAGTTTCTCTGCTGAGCGTCGCAGTCCGATCACGCGATGCCCCAGTGCAGCAAATCGCAGCCCGGTTTCGGTACCAAGATCACCACAGCCAGCGATCACAACAGTCATGTCAGTCTCCTCAGATCACACCGTTCGCCTTGGGCTCGACAGGCCAGTGGGAGCGGATTGTTGCTACGCCGAGAGGGTGGGTACTCCCAGCTCGACCGGCTTCCGGTTCAGGCAGCAGGCCTCATTGGATGAGTTGCAGTTGGCGCACACCGGCGCCGGCAGGTAGAAGTGGGCGATGGGGTGGCCGCGCAACTCGGCCACCTCGATGTCCAGATCGAAGACCTCGCGCAGCAGTGGCCGGTTCATGATGTCGCGCGGCGCCCCGACTGCGCGGATCACTCCGTGTTTCATGGCGACGATCTGGTCTGCCCAGCAGGACGCGTAGTTGATGTCGTGCACCACGATCACGACGGTCTTGTTGAGCTCATCGGCTGCGCGTCGCAGGGTCGTGAGCATCGCGTGGGCGTGGGCGACGTCAAGATTGTTGAGCGGTTCGTCGAGCAGCAAGTATTCGGTGTCCTGCGCGAGCACCATGGCGACGAAAGCCCGCTGGCGCTGGCCGCCGCTCATCTCGTCGAGGAAGCGATCCCGCAGGTCTTCAAGGTTCATCCATGAGATGGCCTGCTCGATGGCTTTGCGATCCGTTGCGGTGAGCCGTCCGCCGGAGTGGGGGAAGCGGCCGAAACCCACGAGATCGGACACCGTTAGGCGTGACTGCAGGTCGTTGCTCTGCCGCAGTATGGCGAGGCGTTTGGCGAGCTCGCGGGAGTCGCAGTTCGCGATGTCCATGTCACCGATGGTGATGGAGCCACCATCGGTGACCAGCAGTCGCGCGATCATGGACAGCAGCGTCGACTTGCCTGCACCATTGGCCCCGACGATGGCGGTCAAACCGCCCCGTGGCAACTGCAGTGACACATCGTCCACCACCGCCGTCCTGCCGTACCGCTTGGTGACACCTCTGACATCGATCATGCGCTTGCCTTCCTGATGACGAGCCAGATGAACGCGATGCCACCGACAAATTCGATGACGACCGCGAGCACCGTGGCCTGGCCGAGGAGTTGTTCGAGAATTGCCTGGCCACCCACGAGCACCGCGATGCCCAGCAGGCCCGCCATGGGCATGGTGATGGCATGTCGTCCGGTGCCGCTGACCTGGTACGCGATCGCGGCCACGATCAGACCAAGAAATGTGATGGGCCCCACCAGGGCGGTGGAGACGCAGACGAGCAGGGTGGCCACCAGCAGGATTCGCCGCACCGTGCGCTGGTAGGGCACGCCAAGACTGACGGCCGCATCCTTGCCGAGCGTCAGCACGTCGAGCGTGGCGCGCATGGAGAACAGATACCAACTGGCCAGCGCCACGATGACCGCGCAGAGCCAGATGAGCTCGGGGTTCACTGCCGTGAAGCTGGCGAAGAGGTTGTCCTGCAACACCATGAATGAGCTGGGGTCCAGGACGCGGGCGATGAGGGAGGACAGTGAGCGCAGCACCGCGCCCAGCACGAGTCCTGCCAGGACCACCACGTAGACGGACCGGCTGCGCTTGCCGAACAGCACTGCTGTGAGTGCACTGGCGGCCAGCAGCATGAGGCCGACGTTGAGGAAGAACATGGGGTAGGCGCCCACCTGGCCCACGAGTGAAATGCCCAGGACAAGGACCAGTACGGACTGGATGAAGATGTAGAGCGCGTCCAGCCCCATGATCGACGGGGTCAGCAGCCGGTTGTTGGTAACTGTCTGGAACGCGACGGTGGCCATGCCTGTGGCCCAACCCACCAGCATCATGGCGGCCACCTTGCGGCCGCGGAGTTCGAACACGAAACCAAGGTTTCCGGTGACGTTTGCGAGCATGAACACGGCGGTCGCGGCCAGGCAGAAGGACAGGGCGATGAGGACGCGCGTGCGCGGAGCGATCCGCGGACGCGTTGCCGGGGGCGCGGTCAACACAGGAGCGGTCATTGCGTGCGCATCCTTCCCGTGAGCAGAAGTGTGAGGAACACGATGCCGCCGAGCACGCCGGAGACGGTGCCGACGGGAATCTCGTAGGGCGCATTCAGGGTGCGGGACAGCAGATCGCAGAAGAGGACGAAACCGGATCCGGCCAGCGCGGTCCAGCCGATGTTGCGTCGCAGGTTGTCGCCGCGCCAGATCGTGACGAGGTTGGGAATCACGAGCCCGACGAAGCCAATGCCCCCCACCACCACCAGGGTGATGGCGCTGGAGATGGCCACCAGTGCAAGGCCGAGGTTCAACGTCGCCCTGTAGGACAGCCCGAGTGCCTTGGCGTGGTCCTCGCCCAGCGATGCCAGGGTGAAGCGGTCAGCGAAGATCCACAGCAGCAGGCCCATGAGGGCGAGCAGCCACAACAGTTCGTAGCGTCCGCGCAGCACGCCGGAGAAATCGCCCTGCATCCAGATGCCGATGGTCTGCATGAGGTTGAACCGGTAGGCCACGAACGTCGTACCCGCGGCGATGATGCCGGCCAGCATGATGCCCACCAGCGGGACCGCGATGACGGGGGCCTTGGGCGGTAGCGAGCGCACCAGTCGCAGGAACAGGGCTGTGCCGAGGAGGGCGGTGATGATGGCGATGACCATCTTGACCACCAGCGGGGCGGATGGGAACAGCATGACGGAGATGAGGATGCCCACCCCGGCTGATTCCGAGGTGCCGACGGTGCCCGGCTCCACGAAGCGGTTGCGCACCAGCAACTGCATGAGCAGGCCGGACAGAGCCAGGGACGCGCCGGCCAGCAGCACCGCGACGGTGCGTGGGATACGGGAGACGCTCAGGTTCAGCCACTGCCTTTCTGTGGCCTCGCCGCTGAGGAAGTCCCAGGGTGTGAGGTCTGCCACACCGACGAACACGGAGACGACGGCCAGTACCAGCAGCGCGGCAAGACCGCCGAACCAGCCCCGTGTGAGGGGCTGGCCAGCGGGCTTGTCCGTCGCCTGAGGTGTGAGCCCGGACGTCTGAGTGC
>CBDTVQ010000204.1:0-4438 GCA_965364045.1 uncultured Tessaracoccus sp.
TTGGCGGCAGGCATGGCCCCATCATTGTCGAAATGCGCGCCCACCGCTGTCAGCATGAACGGCGCTGGAGGATGAGGACCAGCAGGAAGTCCTGCGCACACGACGGGGGATGATCATGACCAGAGTAATCTCAACCAGACGTCTGCTTCAGCGTGCGGTGGTGGGATCCATCTCGGTCTCCACATTGCTGGCGACGGTGGCGTGCGGCAACTCGTCGGTGCCAGTGGAGACGCCGAGCCCAACAGTTCCTTTCACATCCACGACATCACCGACTGTCACCACCGCGCCCAGTACGCCGGCGTCGCCCAGTCAGACATGGTCCGAAAGTGCGAAGGCGTCGCCCACAACGACAACCTCCCCCGTTGGGCCGAAGACACCGGTCACCAGCCGCACCGAGTCGAGTCGTCCCACCGGTGAGTCATGGGACCCGCCGACGCCCCTTTTGAGGGCCACTTTGCTCGTGGGAGAGACCGCACGGCTCGCCAACTGGGAAGTCACCGTTCTCAAAGGAGAGCCCGGCGAGGACGGTATCTCCTACGGGTGGAAGGTCAAAGTCTGCTACGTAGCACACAGCCCCCTGGAAAAGGATGGACGTGTCTACGTCAGCGACAACGCGTGGTCGTTCATTGTCCAGGACCAGGAGGGAGGGTGGAACCCTATCGAGTCCATACCCGTTGGGGCGTTCGAGCGGGATCACACGTATCGTCCGGACTATGTGAACACCACCCTGGCTCTCGGTGAGTGCAACCTTGGATGGATCGGTATCGTCCACGGCAATCCGGATCTCGGGTGGCTGGGCGTCGAGTACGAGCCTTCCACCGGGGAGGGCATTACCTGGAAGTGGTGAGGCAATGCCGCCCCGACGAGCAACACGGAGCCGAGCGGTGATCCTGCGTGACCAGTAGCCGGCGACGTCATGTTTGAGCGCCTCGGGCTTGCCTATGCCGCCGTTACCGTTGCGGACGACGTCCTGGATGAGCAGGTTGATGCGCTTGAGTACCTTGCGATAGATGATTTTGACTGTGGAGGCGATGCTGCGCGACCGACCACCCACGAGCTGGGGCGTCGCGATAGAGCAGCCTGGTGACTCAGCAGCCTGGTGACTCACCCGTCTGGAGCTCCGACGCGTTGCTCCGTCTCCGGACACCCAGTGGAAGCACGCTGACGGTGGCTGTCGAAGCGAAGCGGTTGGCGGAGCCCCGTGATGTTCCGAGATTGCGTGAGCAGTTGGGCAGGGACATGGTCGAGGTTCGCCGACTCGGAGGGGCACTCCTCCGGGCTGACTTCGCTGGTCGGAAGCGAGCGGGCGCAGATCCGGGGCGGGTGCCCCGTCGCTGAGCACACCCGCCCCGGAACCGTTCGTACTACAGACCCAGGCAGAACCCGACGTCGTCGTATCCGACGTTCTTCTGCCACGGCACGCTGTTCACGATGGATCGGTCGTAGACCCGCAACTGGACGACGTACCCGCACTGTGGCCAGGTGCCGTCGGTGACCAGTTGCCAGGTTCCCGAGGGAACAGGGTCGGTGGTCGACATCGGCGTGTGCGTCGGGTCCGGCGGGGCGAGGCTGGCCGGCAGAGTGTTCATCGAGTAAGAGCCGAAGAACGGGTCCGTCGCCTTGAAAGTGCCCTGCACGGTGTCGCCGGGGGTGGCCTTGTTGCAGGACGTCCCGCTCGTGAACGTGATGTCTGCATCCGGTTTGGTGTTGTCCACCCGGACGGCATGCCAGTCGGTGACTCCCAGTGGATTCAGCGCAGCGTCCACCATCTCCAGCCGGATTTCGTGGAGCCCATCCACCACCACCCCGGCGGTCCGCCAGGCCGCGAGCTGCCCGAACGGGTTCAGGGCTGTCGAGAGGTACGGCGTATAGCCCGTCACCGGGTCAGGCGTCCGGGTCACGACCGGGAAGAAGCCGGTCACGAATGTGCCCGTGACAGGCGTCCCGCTCGACGAGCTACCCGCCGGACGCCAGACCGCCCGGTACTGCCGACCCGCTGCCGCGAACGCGTCGTCTGCGTAGGCATGTACGGTGATGCTGCCACCGAACGGGCAGGGCCGGTTCAGGCTGTCGGCCGGCGAGCCGTACTCGACGAACATCGCGCCCGAGGTCGTCAGACCGGTCACCACGGTGTCGATCGACTCCACCGGGATGCGTCCCAGGGCCCTGATGTCCGGCTTGTCGGCTGGCTTTCGACGACGTGGCGGGATCTCGATGTGGGTTTCGATGGCGTTGCCCCACCGCGGCATCTCGAATGGATCCGTGGTCGACGGTGGCGTGTTCCACGAGAGCACGGCCCGGACCCGTCCGGTCTTCGGCTCCTTGCACGAACGGGCATGCTCGGCGGTCTTCGCTGGCACCCCGACCCAGTAGTTCAGGCCGTCCTTGGGCAGCCGCTCGTAGTCGTGGACGACCAATTTGGCCGTGTCGAGGTAGGTCCACTGACAGGTGTTGTCGTAGTCCACCCAGAAGGAGACGTACTCCACTGACCCAGCGCTGCATGGTGGGCCCGAGAAGCCCGAGGGCAGCTTGACCTGCAGGGTCGAGACCAGCAGGTCGCGGTTGTAGTCCAGGCCGAGGCAGTTGATCTGTTCGTACGTCGGGTCGCCCTGATTGTCGTTGAACGCACCCAGCAGTTCAGAGAGGTCGATCTGGAGATCCTTGAACTGCTCGAAGTTGGCGAGCAGCATGGACTGGTCCTGAAACGCGGCCCTGTTCGTCTCGGCCAGCAACGGTGTTGCGAACCGGTGCGGTGGCACCTTGCCGGCCTCGGCCACCCTGGCCGCCTGCACCAGCGAGAACGGCGCAGGCTCCGGCTCGGGAATCGGGAGGGACAGGGCCTTCTCGTACCACTCCGGGATCTTGCTGAGATTGATGTCGAGGTGGTCCAGGACGTCGAGGAAGACGCTCGGGCGGGGCCGGAGCTGGATGTGCCTATCGAGGTGGTTGCCCCAGATCGGTGTCCAGTCGGGCTGGCCGGCAGGCGGTTGGACCTGCCACGAGAGGATGGCGCGGACCAGTGGCAGGACCGGGCTGGAGCAGCGCTTCCGCTTGGCGTCGTTCAGGGGGAACGCGACGGTGTAGACCAGCGGCTTCGTCTTGTCCTTCTGACAGTCCACGGAATCCGGGACGTCATGAGCATTGAACGACCCGAGCCCGACGTCCTCCCACGTCGTACCCTCGTCGTAGGAGATGTGGAAGCGGACCCACTCGGTGCTCCCGGGGCCGCAGAGGTCACTCCCGTAGCCGGTGGGGAGCTTGACCTGGACGGTCGCTTCAAGCTCATCGGTGTTGGGGCTGAATCCGACGCAGGTGACTTCCTCAAAGGCCTCGTCCTCGATGATCGCGAGCTTCTCGGTGAACGGGGAGTCCTTGAGGTTTCCGAAGTGGTTCGGATTGATCGCGAGGAGTTTGTTGAGCTCCTGGCGATAACGCAAGGACTCCTCGATCTTCTTCTCGGCAGGCATGGGTCCCTCCAGATCCAGCCGGAGGCTCTCGACGCCGTTCGTCGAGAAGATGTTCAACCGACTGTCGTAGGAGTAGAGGCGGAACATGGGACCGGTGATACACGAAGCTCAAAACCGCCGTGCCGGGTTGACCGGCCGCGCTGCCGCCTGGGGCCAGTCGGATGGAAGGACCGCTTCGGCGCTGTCGATGGAGCATCCAACTCCGCTGATGGGAACGTTCCAGGTCCACTCGGACCGGGCGTCGCACCACCTCCAGCCGATACCCCAGACACAGCAGCAGCCGATTGAGCAGGTCGTCGCTCATCTTGATGCGCCCCGACAGGAACTGGCTGATGCTTGGCTGCCCCGCCCACCTCATCCGCGATGACTCCGACTGGGAGTCGTGGGTCTCTCAGGGGGCGTATCGACCTTTGACTTCGACATATCGATCCTGGTCCCGTCCCTCGCCGACATCGCGAGCGGTTGACGTAACTCGACGGACCCTTCCAACGCAGATAGCCCGACTGGATCGGTCCCCCGTCGAGCTCGTCGCCGACCAGCTCACTGCCCGACGGCCGGGGCTTGACGGTAATTGGGATTGGGAGGGCCCGGATCAACGAAGAGACTCCTCGACGAGCGCTTCAGCTGAACGGCGGCCGCGCACTGACTGTTGTGGCCCACAGTCCACCGCGTGCCAGTACTTGGCGTCCTCGAGATGCGTGAAGGTCTTCGAGTGGCGTTCTCCGTCGGGTCCGAGGTAGCGAACCTGATAGCCGTCGTGATTGATGCGCACGCCGCCAGGGAGTCTGATCTGCTTGCTTGCTGCATGGCTGCCTCGCCTGAAGCTCAGAAGTCGAGCCCAATCTGAGCCCAATCTGAGCCCAGTTTGCGACATTCAGTGGCGGGGTGTGACGCAGTCTGCCGCAAGCTCAAACGTTGCTGACTACGTATGTTGCGGCAATTTTGCCTTGAAAAACGCGGGTTTCGACTTG
>CBDTVQ010000205.1:0-4437 GCA_965364045.1 uncultured Tessaracoccus sp.
TCGCCAGTGTCCGAGCGACGCACCAGCAACACCTCGGGCCCAGCAGCTGCGTCGCGAAGCACGACGGCGGCCGTCCCGATGAGCCACAGCGGTGCGTGACCCACGTGTCGTCGAAGTTCAGTGATGAAATCTGGGGTTCCCATGGCCGTCAATCTATCGGGATTGCCAACTCCGGCCCCGCGATCAGCTTCAGCACTAGAGTGATCGGGGCAGCCCCTCAACACGCCAGGAAGAAGATTTTTCGTGAGCACTCGCGCCATCTCCAAGGTCCTGATCGCCAATCGAGGCGAGATCGCCGTTCGTATCATCCGGGCTGCCCGCGACGCAGGCATCGAGTCCGTGGCGGTGTACGCCGATTCGGATGCCAATTCCCTGTTCGTGAAGCTTGCGGACGAGGCCTTCGCCCTGAACGGCGCCACACCCGCGGACACGTATCTGAACGTCGACAAGTTGCTCGCTGTTGCAGAGCGGACCGGTGCCGACGCCGTGCACCCCGGATACGGATTCCTCGCCGAGAACTCACAATTTGCCCAGTCCATCATCGACGCCGGGTTCATCTGGATCGGGCCACCACCCGCCGCCATCGATGAACTGGGCGACAAGGTGCGTGCCCGCCACATCGCCCAGCGCGTCGGCGCCCCACAGGTGCCCGGCACCGCCGATCCCGTGTCCGGCCCCGACGAGGTGGTCGCGTTCGCGAGAGAGTATGGCCTTCCCGTGGCCATCAAGGCGGCCTTCGGCGGCGGCGGGCGCGGCCTCAAGGTGGCCCGCACCATCGAGGAGATCCCGGAGCTGTTCGAGTCCGCCACCCGCGAGGCCGTGACTGCCTTCGGGCGTGGTGAATGCTTCGTGGAGCTGTACCTGGACAAGCCCCGCCACGTGGAGACCCAATGTCTCGCGGATGAGCACGGCAATGTCGTGGTGGTCTCAACCCGCGACTGCTCGCTGCAGCGCCGTCACCAGAAGCTTGTGGAGGAGGCGCCCGCACCCTTCCTCAGCGAGGACCAGATTGAGCAGCTGTACAGATCCAGCAAGGCGATCCTCAAGGAAGCCGGCTATGTGGGCGCCGGAACGTGCGAGTTCCTCGTGGGCCTCAACGGAGCCATCTCGTTCCTGGAAGTCAACACGCGGCTCCAGGTGGAGCACCCCGTGTCCGAAGAGGTCACGGGGCTGGATCTGGTGCGCGAGATGTTCCGCATCGCCAGCGGCGAGGAACTGGGCTACGAGGATCCGGTGACGCGCGGTCACTCCATCGAGTTTCGCATCAACGCCGAGGACGCCGGCCGCAACTTCATGCCCGCGCCCGGCACGCTCGTGAAATGGCACGCCCCCACTGGCCCCGGCGTGCGCGTTGACGAGGGCTACCACACGGGCATGACAGTGCCCGGCGCCTTCGATTCACTGGTGGCCAAAGTGATCGTGACCGGAGCAGACAGGCAGCAGGCCATCGCTCGCTCCCGTCGTGCCCTGGCTGAACTGCAGGTGGATGGCATGCCCACCGTGGTGCCCTTCCACGAGGCCGTGCTGCAGGATCCAGCGTTCGTGGCAGCCGACGGGGAGTTCCTCGTACACACACGCTGGATCGAGACCGAGTTCACCGGCGTCATCACCCCCTACTCGGGGACCATCGGCGAACCTGATGACGACGGCGACCCCGAGATCATCGCCGTTGAGGTCAACGGCCGCCGCATGGAGGTCAAGCTGCCCGCCGGGTTCGGTGCGCGTCCATCGACATCCTCCAAGAGCGTCAAGCCGAGCAAACGTGCCCGTGGTGGCGCGACGGTGTCCGCTCCCTCCGGCAATGCACTGACCGCACCCATGCAGGGCACAATCGTGAAGGTCCACGTGTCCGAGGGCGACACCGTGGAACAGGGCCAGGCAGTGGCCATCGTGGAGGCAATGAAGATGGAACAACCTTTGACTGCGCATCGCGGTGGCGTCATCTCGTCGCTGGCGATGGAGGCAGGCGTCGGAGTCTCCGCGGGTCAGGTGTTGTGCGAAATCATCGACGCCTGAGCACCGTTTGATCCCCGATCAACCACAGATGATCTTTGACAACGAGGGTTATCCTTCCAGGTAGAGACCAGACGGAGCTCTCGATCGGAAGAGGTGGGCGTGATGACGATGCTGGGGCTGATGATCATGGTCATCATCGTCACGAAGCTCGTCTCCAGCATGGCCGAGGGCCGATCACGGCAGGTGCATGGCCCGGGCCAGCCAAGGTCTTTCTCTCCCCCGTATTCCCCCTACGCCGAGAACCCTGGACACGGCAGCCCCGGCCAGTACGCAGCGGCCCCCGTCCCCTACGGCTACATGCGGACGCCGCACGGCCTGCCCACCGATGTCCCCCTCAGCGATGCGTCCCGCAACGCCATCGACATGGACATCACGCACTTCGGCATCGAACTCAGGGAGCTGGATTTCGACGTCGTTGGATACGAACTCACCGATGATGCCCGCGGCGATTACACCAAGGCACTGGACACCTACGAGAACGCCAAGCTGTCGCTGCGTGGCGCTCGCTCCGATTCGGAGGCCACCCACATCACTCGCCTCCTGGAGGATGGCCGGTACTCGATGGCCCGGGTCAGGGCTCGTGCGTTGGGCAACCCATTGCCTGCAAGACGTCCGCCGTGTTTCTTCGATCCCGCGCACGGTCCGTCGGTTTCCGATGTGGCCTGGTCGCCCCCGGGCGGTGCTGAGCGTCCCGTCCCCGCATGTGCGGTGGACGTGGCCCGCATCGGACTGGGCGCTGATCCCCACATCCGTATGGTCAACGATGGTCGGGGCCCTGTCCCGTACTGGGAGGATCGCCAACACGCAGCCTGGGCGCGCGGTTATTACGGCTCCTGGATGAACGATCCCAGCATGCGGCGCATGACGCACGGCGCCATGATGATCGGTGGCTTCAGCGTGCTGATGGGGATGCTGGACGACTGACAGCAGGAATTCGAACCCGGTCAGGCGCGTCGTTGCCCCGAACAGCCGGGTGTGCACCGATTCAGGACGTGAGGAGTGCCTCACCCGTGGTGTGCAGCCGACGTGCAGCCTCCGCCAGGGAACCCGTCATGGACGGGTACACCGTGAAGCTGCCGCTGAACTCGTCAACGGTGACACGCTGTCCCACGCAGACAGCCACGGAATGGATCAACTCCGACGCGTTGGGAGCCACCACCACGCCGCCCACGATGATGCCGGTGGTGGGAAGGCAGAACAGCTTGACGAAACCGTCTGTGAACCCCTGCATCTTGGCGCGGGCGTTGCTGGCCAGCGGCAACAGGACCGAGGCCACGCGCACCTCGCCGGAGTCCACCTGCTTCTGGCTGGTGCCAACGGTGGCGATCTCGGGCGAGGTGAAAACGTTGGAACTGACCTTGCGCAGATCGAGCGGGCTGACGGCGTCGCCAAGGGCATGCCACATGGCGATGCGTCCCTGCATGGCGGCCACGGAGGCCAACGGGAAGACACCGGTGACGTCACCGGCGGCGTAGATGTTGCGGACGCTGGTCCGGGAGACGCGGTCGGCCAGGATGTGCCCGCTCGGGGTGAGCGTCACCCCGGCCTCCTCCAGTCCGAGCCCGGCGGTGTTGGGGGTGGAACCCACGGCAAGCAGGCAGTGGGAGCCGCGGACCTCGCGGCCGTCGGTCAACCCCACCACCACTTCGTCGCCCTCAACCCTGGCGGATTGTGCCCGGGCTTCACTCATGATCTCCATGCCACGATTGGTGAAGGCGCGTTGCAGGACGTTGGCGGCGTCCTGGTCCTCGCCGGGCAGCACCTGCTGCCGCGAACTGACGAGAACGACGTCGCCACCCAGCGCGTCGTAGGCGGACGCGAACTCAGCTCCGGTGACACCGGAGCCCACGACGATGAGTCGCTCGGGAATGGCGTCGAGGGTGTAGAGCTGCTTCCAGTTGAGGATGCGTTCCCCGTCGCAGCGTGCTTCGGGTAGTTCTCTGGGAGTGGTGCCGGTGGCCAGGAGGATGATGTCGGCGTCGAACTGCTCGACACCTGCCTCACTGGTGACGGACACCTTGTGGGCGCCCTCAAGCACTGCCCCGCCGCGCACAACGTTGACGCCTTCGTGCCGCAGGCGTGCCTCGATGTCGCTGGACTGGGCGTGGGCCAGATCAAGCACTCGCGTGTTGAGCTCGGACATGTCGACGCGGATCGCGCCCTCCACATCGTCTCCCGGAAAGTGCAGGCCGAGCTCGGCAGCTCGCTGCATGGTGCTCATGACCTCGGCGGTGGCGATCAACGTTTTGGAGGGCACACAGTCGGTCAGCACCGCCGCGCCGCCCAGCCCGTCACGCTCAACGAGCGTCACATCCCCGCCCAGCTGACTGGCAACCAGCGCCGCCTCATATCCGCCTGGCCCGCCACCGATGATCACTACTTTGGTCACACCGCTCATCCTTTCACAGTCCATCAGGGGGA
>CBDTVQ010000206.1:0-4436 GCA_965364045.1 uncultured Tessaracoccus sp.
GGGTGGACGGTGGAGCGCTGGGGGCAGCACTCCATGCTGGACCAGTCCACCGCTGGCTGAGCTGAGTCATCGCCCATGATGGATGAGGCGCTCGTCGAGCAGGTTCTGCGTGCCGTCGAGCTCGTACCCGCTGGCAGGGTGGCGACCTACGGCGACATCGCTTCCGTCATCGGCATCGGCCCCCGCCATGTGGGCAACGTTCTGGCCCGCTGGGGCCACGCGGTCCCGTGGTGGCGCGTGACCAACAGCAAGGGTGAGCTCCCGCCGTCGCTCCTGGAACAGGCACGGGCCCGTTGGGCGACGGAGGGCATTCCCACGAAGCCCACCGATGGGAGTTGCCGCCTTGCTGACTGTCGGGCAGACCTTCCTGCTCTCGAAGAAGAATGGGCGCGTTCCATCGTCGACATCATCCGCTGACTGAACGCCTTCCCGATGCCCGATCCCCTGCCCACCTACGATGGACCCATGGTCAAAGTAGGAGTCATCATCAAGGCAGCCACCGGCGTAGTCGCGGCGACGGCAACGCTGGTCACCCTCCTCAAGGACAACCCGCAGCTCACACAGGGGGTCAGCTCCACGGTCGACAAGATCAAGACAGCCACAAACTCGGAGAACCCCAAGCTGCGCTTCGACGGACGCATCCAGGCGATCGAGACGTGCGCCGATGCCGTATCCGCGAATTTTCCGGAGCTCACCGAGCCTGAACAGTGGCGACGGAAGGCCTCCGCTCTCCGGCTACGGGGCGAACTCGCCTGGAACGCCAACCAGGGCAATGCACGCAAGAAGGCCATGGCGGCTCTCAACGCTGAAACCGCCTCTGTGCTGGAGGACGTGAACGCACGTCTCGCCGAACTGACCACCTCTACGACGGAACCGCCGGTGATAGACACCCCGTCATGACGACCGACGGACTCTGACCCTGCCCGCTCCCGCAATGAGGTGCTGGGTTAGGGTTGACGCGGGTTGACATCAATTTCTGGACGGAGACCGATGAGCGCAGAATCCACGAGCGCGGCCGAGATCGATTTGGCTGCCGACTTCACCACCCCCACCGAGGGCGATTGGGAGAAGGAGGTGTTGAAGGTACTCAACCGCAGGCGGCCAGAGGGCAAGGAACTGACCATCGAGCAGGCGTACAAACGTCTGACGAGCCACACGGTTGACGGCATCAGCATCAAGCCTCTCTACACCGCCGAGGACGGCGTCGATGAGCTGGGCTTCCCCGGCATCGCCCCCTTCACACGTGGCACCACGGTGCGCAGCGGCGAGATGGACGCCTGGGAGGTGTGCCCGCTCTTTGAGGACAACGACGCCAAGGCCACTCGCCTCGCCGTGATGACGGATCTGGAACGAGGCGCCACTGCACTGTGGCTGCGCGTGGATCCGGATGCCATCGCCGCCGCGGACTTGTCATCGATCATGGACGAGGTCCTGCTCGATCTGGCACCCGTCCACGTCTCCAGTCGCACTGACCAACTGGGTGCCGCCAAGGCGCTGGTGGCCGTGCTCGACGCCGACGTGGCGGACAACAAGACAATTCGCGGCAGCCTGGGAATTGATCCCATCGGCTTTGCTGCGTTGCACGGCACCACACCCGATCTCACCGTCCTTGCCGAGGCCGTCGAGATCGCACGGCCGTTCCCGGGCATTCGCCCGATCGTCATCGACGCCGGGATCTACCACAACGCCGGCGCCGGTGATGTGAACGAACTGGCCTACGCCATGGGCACCGGGGTTGAGTACGTCCGCGCCCTCGTGGACGCCGGCGTCTCTGTCGACGATGCCTTCGGAGCCATTCTCTTCCGCGTCTCCGCCACCACGGACCAGTTCCTCACCATCGCCCGGCTGCGTGCCCTGCGCACCCTGTGGTCGCGCATCGGCGAGGTGTTGGAAGTCTCCGAGCTCAAGCGCGGCGCCATCCAGCACGCGGTGACGTCGCTGCGTGAGGTCACTCGCGACGACGCCTACGTCAATGTCCTGCGTGCCACCATCTCCGCTTTTGCAGCGTCCGCTGGTGGCGCGGAGACCCAGACGGTGCTTCCGCTCGACTCCGTGATCGGCCTTCCCAACGTCCTCTCCCGCCGGATCGCCCGCAACATCCAGATCCTGCTGGCCGAGGAGTCCAACGTGGGCAGGGTCAACGACCCGGCAGGGGGCTCCTGGTATGTGGAGTCACTTACACGCCAGCTCACCGAACATGCCTGGAAGCTCTTCGGAGAACTCGACGAGGCGGGCTTCGCGGCCGCTGTCGCTGACGGCACCGTCGCAACACAACTGGCGGACATCAACGAGGCACGCAGGAAACTGCTGTCCACCCGCAAGATGCCCATCACCGGAGTATCGATGTTCCCCGATCACACGGAGAAGCTGCCGGAGCGCAAGCCGCGCCCCGAAGCGCCCGAGATGGGTGGCCTCGTGCCGGTGCGTGACGCATCGATCTTCGAGGACCTGCGAGACCGTTCCGACGCTGCACGCGCCGCCGGCAACGCCCCCAAGGTGATGCTCGCCTGCCTGGGCGCTCGTCGCGACTTCGGTGGCCGCGAGGCCTTCACGTCGAACCTGTACCACGTGGGCGGAATCGACACCGTTCTGGCCGAGGGCAAGACGCCCGAGGACTTCGCCCGCCAACTCACCGACAGCGGCGCCACCATCGCGGTGCTGTGCAGCTCCGCCAAGCTCTACGCAAAGCAGGGAATGGACGTCGCCAGGGCATTGAAGGATGCCGGTGCGGTTGAAGTACGCCTGGCAGGGCAGCTCAAGGAATTGGGTACCGAGGACACCGACGGCCTGATCGCCGGAAACGTCTTTGACGGCATGGACGTGGTCGATTTGTTGACCACCACCCTCGACAAGCTGGAGGCCTGATCAATCATGACGACCATTCCCCGTTTCGGATCTGTCCCGCTGGACGGAAGCGGTATTCCTGCCGACGCCCGCGCTCAGTTCGAAAGCATCAACCACGAAGTGGGCCACTCTGCCGGTTGGCAGACGCCCGAGCACATCCTGGTGCCGCCGCTGTACGGCGACGATGACCTGGCTGATCTGGATTTCCTGCAGACCCGCCCCGGCATCGCGCCATTCCTGCGCGGCCCCTACCCCACGATGTACGTCAATCAGCCCTGGACCATTCGGCAGTACGCCGGCTTCTCCACGGCCGAGGAATCCAACGCCTTCTACCGTCGCAACCTTGCGGCCGGGCAGAAAGGTCTCTCCATCGCCTTCGACCTCGCGACGCACCGTGGCTACGACTCTGACCACCCTCGTGTGGCCGGTGACGTGGGCATGGCAGGCGTGGCCGTGGATTCCATCCTCGACATGCGCCAGCTCTTCGACGGCATCCCGCTGGACTCCATGTCGGTCTCGATGACGATGAACGGCGCCGTGCTGCCGGTACTGGCGATGTATGTTGTGGCCGCCGAGGAGCAGGGCGTCAGCTACGACCAGCTCGCCGGGACCATCCAGAACGACATCCTCAAGGAGTTCATGGTCCGCAACACCTACATCTACCCGCCGTTGCCGTCGATGCGGATCATTGCGGACATCTTCGCGTTCACCAGCGCGCACATGCCCCGCTTCAACTCCATCTCCATCTCCGGCTACCACATGCAGGAAGCTGGAGCGACGGCCGACATCGAAATGGCCTACACGCTGGCCGACGGCATGGAGTACATCCGCGCCGGTGAATCGGTGGGCCTGAACGTGGATGCTTTCGCGCCGCGGTTGTCCTTCTTCTGGGCGATCGGCATGAACTTCTACATGGAAGTTGCCAAGATGCGCGCGGCACGCCTGTTGTGGGCGCGCATGGTGCGGGAGTTCGGCCCGAAGAACACCAAGTCGATGTCACTGCGTACGCACTCGCAGACCTCCGGCTGGTCACTGACCGCCCAGGATGTCTACAACAACATCGGCCGCACCTGCATGGAGGCCATGGCCGCCACGCAGGGTCACACCCAGTCTTTGCACACCAACGCGCTCGACGAGGCCATCGCACTGCCGACGGACTTCTCCGCCCGCATCGCCCGCAACACCCAGCTGTTCCTGCAGCAGGAATCCGGCACCACCAACACCGTCGATCCATGGGCCGGTTCCGCCTACGTCGAGAAGCTCACGGAGCAGCTCGCCCGCAAGGCATGGGAACGCATCCAGGAAGTCGAGCTGGCCGGTGGCATGGCCAAGGCCATCGAGCAGGGCATTCCCAAGATGCGCATCGAAGAGGCCGCGGCTCGTACCCAGGCCCGCATCGACTCGGGCCGCCAGCCCGTGCTGGGCGTGAACAAGTACCTCCAGGACATCCCGGATGAACTCGACGTCCTCAAGATCGACAACAAGGCGGTCCGGGCAGGTCAGATCGCCAAGCTGGAACAGCTTCGTGCCGAGCGCGACGAGGAGACCACCCAGGCCGCACTGGCCAAGCTGACGTGGGCCGCCGCCAACCC
>CBDTVQ010000207.1:0-4431 GCA_965364045.1 uncultured Tessaracoccus sp.
CGGGCCGGGAAGGTCACCGGGCACCACGAAGACGACGTCCATATGTTCCTCTCAGTCCGAGTCGAAGACGACGTCGTAGGACGCCCAGGCACCGGGATGTTCACGAAGCACCACGGTGAGACCGGCAAAGCTGGTCTCGTCGAAGTGGGTGCGCAGAGCATCCGAGATGTGTCGTGCGACATTCTCGGTGGTGCTGAGCTGCCCCTCGAAGGCCGGAAGCTCGTCGAGATTCCTGTAGCGCAGCGGCTCCAGAACCGCAGCCAGCGCGGCATTCGCCTCGCCGATGTCCAGCACGACGGCCTGGGGCCCCAACTCACGGCGTCGCCACGTCACCTCCACCGCAAAGGTGGCTCCATGCAACTGCTGTGCGGGCCCAAACAAGGGATCCGGCAGGCTGTGGGCGATCATGATGTGGTCGCAGACGGTCAATGAGTACATCGCGGTCGGGACTCCAGTGCTGGGGAGGGTTTCAAGGATTTGGTCCAGCCTATGGGGAGCCGGGATACCTGATGAGCCTGAGCATTCCGGGCAGGTGTCCATTTTCCATCTCCCCCAGCAGCGACGGCAGGTCCTCGAAGTCCGAGGTGCCGCCCAGCAGGTGATCAAAGACCGGATCGGCGAGGGCGGTCATCACCAGGTGCATTCTGTCGGCGGGGGTACGTCGCGCACGGCGCGATGCGGCAATGGTGCCCACCTGGCTGCCGTGGATGCTGAGCCGTTTGGCGTGGAACGCAAGCCCAAGCGGCACGGTGGGGGAGTCCGTCCCGTACCAGGACAGCTCCACCAGATGCCCCTCGTCGCCGAGTTGTGACAGACCACCCGCCAGCCCCTCTGGAGTGGCTGATGCGTGGTACACGATGTCGCAGTTGGTCATGGCATCATCCGGGTGCGCCCACTCCATCCCCAACTTCGCGGCCAGGGCCTGCTTTGCCGGGTCAGGATCCACCAGTTGCAACCGCTGGAGCGGGAATTGACGCAGGAGCGCGGCGATGGCGGAGCCGATGATTCCGGCACCGACCACGGCGATGCGGTCCCCATGGTGTGGCGCACAGTCCCACAACGCATTGATCGCAGTCTCCACCGTTCCCGCAAGCACAGCCCGTTGGTTCGGGACATCCGCCGGGATGGGAGTCAGCGCTTCCACTTCAACGACGTAGCGATCCTGGTGCGGGTGGAGACAGAACACTCGCTTGCCCACCCAGGAGGGCGGACCGTTCTCGACGACCCCGACGGACAGGTAGCCGTACTTCACGGGGTAGGGAAATTCACCCTCCTGAAAGGGAGCACGCATGAGGCCGGCCACCTCAGGCGGCACCATGTCCCGCAATACGAGCATCTCCGTACCCCGGCTCACACCCGAGAACAGCGTGCGCACCTCGGCTTCACCTGTGCCGGGGACCGGAAGATGTGCAGAACGGATCTCTGACAGATGAGGGCCCACCGTCCAGAGAGCACGTGCCTCACGGGAGACTGTCCGGGAGGAGGAGTCACTGACCATGCCCCGATTGTGCCCGGCACCGGGCCCGGGCGCAGCTGTTGGCAACCGCAGGCTGACGAGCGGCTGGGTATTCTCGCCCCAGCAGCCAAGGAATCTGGGCAGGAAGAGGAGACAGTGACCCGTACTGGCAACACCGTCGCAACGTCCCGGGCTCTGATGGACGCTGCTGCCACCGTGCTGGGGTCGGTCATCTCAGGGCTACTGCTGGTCCTGCTCCTGGGCGGGGGCTGGCTGGTGCAGGGCGCCGGTGTTGTCGTCGGACTGGTGGTTCCAACAGTGGCAGCGATCAGCATCCTGCGACGCACACCACCGGCCTCCACCGGAGCGGACAGGGTCACGCTTTTTCGTGGAGTCCTCACCGGAGCCTGCGCCACCGTCGTCGTTTTGTCGTTGGCAGATGTGCTTCCGCCGCGTTCGTGGCCGCTCTTCGCTCTGGCGCTGCCGGCACTGCTCCTGGATGCCGTGGACGGGTGGCTGGCGAGACGATCGAACAATGCGTCCCCATCGGGTGGCCGGCTGGACATGGAGACGGACGCGGTCTTCCTGAT
The DNA here is from genome assembly GCA_965364045.1 of uncultured Tessaracoccus sp. Taxonomy (GTDB): domain Bacteria; phylum Actinomycetota; class Actinomycetes; order Propionibacteriales; family Propionibacteriaceae; genus Arachnia. The sequence continues at coordinate 2,047 of CBDTVQ010000207.1, forward strand.
GATCCTGTCGATCCCCCTGGTGTGGAGTGTTGGGCCCTGGGCGCTCGGCATCGGAGCGATGCGCTACCTGTTCGTCGCGGCGTCATGGCTGCGGCCGGCACTGCGGCAGAAACTGGCTTTCAGTCAGTTCAGGCGGGTCGTTGCCGGCATTCAGGGGGTTGTTCTTGTTTCCGCTGTCATGCCGGTGATGCCCGTTTCCGCTGCGGCTGTTGCCACATGGGCCGCACTGCTTCTCCTGGGCGTCTCCTTCGGCAAGGACGTCGTCACCCTGGAGCGTGCCCGCTCGGAGGGGTCGTGAACGGCGACGGATCCGTCGTCCTGGCAGCCAGTGCCGTGGTAACTGACGGGGCAGGGCGGGTTCTGCTCATCAAACGGGGGAAGGAGCCGCAGAAGGGGCGATGGTCCGTGCCTGGTGGGAGTGTCGAGCCCGGCGAGAGCCTGCAGGCGGCTGCTGCCCGCGAAGTTCTGGAGGAGACCGGTCTGCAGGTGAGTATCGGCCTCGAGCTGTGGAGCCTCACCACCCCGACGGCGGACGGCCGATTGTTCGAAATCCACGACTTTGCTGCCACTGTTACGGGCGGTGATCTCAGGGCCGCCGACGACGCGGACGATGCCCGCTGGGTTCACCTCGAAGAGTTGGATGGCCTACCCCTGACCGTAGGTCTGGCCAGCTACCTGCGTCGTCCCGGCATCGTCGACACCGCCAAACCCTGAATCTTGAAGCCCCGACGTCATGGGCTGCGATGACTGTGGAGCCAGCGCTCAAACGGTGCTGACTAACTGTTATCCCCGAATCTTTGCTGACAACAGTGGTAGGGATGGGGGATCAACGAGTCGGCAACAGCGTCGAGGAGGACGATATGCAGGACAGTTTCGGTGCGAAGAACACATTGGTGGTTGACGGCGAGAGGTACGAGATCTTTCGACTCGATGCCGTTGAAGGCTCAAAGCGGCTTCCCTACAGCCTGAAGATCCTGCTTGAGAACCTCTTGCGGAACGAGGATGGGAGCCTCGTCACTGCCCAACAGATCGAGGCAGTCCGCGACTGGGACCCCAAGGCAAGTCATGGCTCCGAAATCCAGTACACCCCGGCACGCGTGCTGTTGCAGGACTTCACTGGCGTGCCCTGCATCGTGGACCTTGTGGCGATGCGCGACGCCATGGCAGCACTGGGAGGCGATCCGCAGAAGATCAACCCGCTCATTCCCTCCGAACTGGTCATCGACCACTCCGTCATCGCCGATGTGTTCGGCCGGCCAGATGCGTTTCTCATCAACGCCGACCTCGAGTTCGAGCGCAACCGCGAGCGGTACCAACTCCTGCGGTGGGCACAGCAGGCTTTCAACGACTATGTGGTCGTGCCGCCCAACACCGGCATCTGCCACCAGGTGAACCTCGAGTACCTGGCGCGCGTGGTGTTCACGAAGCAGAAGGGTAACGTCCTGCAGGCGTACCCCGACACACTGGTGGGCACCGACTCACACACCCCCATGATCAACGGCCTGGGGGTTCTGGGCTGGGGCGTCGGCGGTATCGAGGCGGAGGCGGCCATGCTCGGCCAGCCCATGAGCATGCTCGTCCCACCAGTCCTCGGCTTCAAGCTGACCGGCACCATGAAGGAAGGCGTCACTGCCACTGACCTGGTCCTGACCGTCGCTCAGCAGCTGCGCGAGGTGGGCGTGGTTGGCAACTTCGTCGAGTTCTACGGCGACGGTGTCGCTGGAATTCCGCTGGCCAACCGAGCCACGCTCGGCAACATGAGCCCCGAATACGGCGCCACCTGCGCCATCTTCCCGATCGACGACGAGACGCTGGCCTACCTGCGCTTCACGGGCCGCGACGAGAGCCAGGTGCGCCTTGTGGAGGCCTACGCCAAGGAACAGGGGCTCTGGCACGATCCTGACCACGAGCCCACGTACTCCCGCACTGTTGAGCTTGACCTCGGGGAAGTGGTGCCCTCGATCGCCGGGCCACGACGTCCGCAGGACCGGATCCCGCTGTCGAAGGCAAAGCGCGTCATCGGTGGACTGCTCAACGATCCCACCCGCGACCAAATGGAGCTTGCAGGCCTCGACGATGCATCCGACTCGTCCTTCCCGGCGAGCGACCCCATCGACTTCAAGGACGAGGTGCGCAGCCTCCCACCCAAGGTGTGGGAGGGCACGTACCAGGATGAACCATGGCCCACTGACCCGGTTCCTGTTGAACTGAACGGCGAGAAAACCGAGATCGATCATGGTCACGTGGTGATTGCGGCCATCACCAGCTGCACCAACACGTCCAACCCTTCGGTGATGCTCGGCGCCGGGCTGCTGGCGAAGAAGGCCGTGGAGAAGGGGCTGAAGAGCAAGCCGTGGGTGAAGACCTCGCTGGCACCCGGCTCAC
>CBDTVQ010000208.1:0-4420 GCA_965364045.1 uncultured Tessaracoccus sp.
GGCCATGCTGCGCCGTCCTCGCGCACCGGACCCCAGTATCGAATCGATCCGTCCGTTCGGTGCCCTGCAGATCGATCCGGCGGCTCGGGAGGTTCAGCTGGATGGCCGACTGCTCGAGTTGACCCGCACTGAGTTCGACCTGCTGGAGGTGTTGTCGGCCCACCCGCGCCGGGTCTTCGCTCGGCGCCTGCTGCTCGAGGAGGTGTGGGGTGGGGACTGGTTCGGTGACGACCACGTGGTCGAGGTTCACATGGGCAACCTGCGCGGCAAGCTCGACGACGATCCGCAGGCGCCGCGCTACATCCGCACGGTACGGGGGGTCGGCTACCGGATGGGGACGGGCTGATGGGAGACAAGCCTCGCCCCGCAACAGGGTTCGGGCCCAAGCTGCTGATGGCCCAAGGCCTGATCATCCTGGCCGGAAGCGTCACCCTACTGGCAGTGGCATTGTGGCTGGCACCAGGGCTCTTCGCCACCCACATCGATCGGACTGTTGGACCAATTCCGAAAGACTTGGCGCAGCACCTGCAGATGGCCTTCGCCGGTGCGACGATGACCTCGCTGCTGATCGGCATCCTCGCGGCGACCCTCACCGGATTGGCTGTCAGCTGGTATGTCACTCGCCGGGTGTCGGACCCCATCACGGCGATGGCGCAGGCGGCCTCGGACATCGCCGACGGTCACCACGCCACCCGGGTGACCAAGTCCGGCCTGGGGGTCGAGTTCGATGCGCTCGGTCGGGCATTCAACCAGATGGCCCGCGATCTCGCGGCCACCGAACGCACCCGCGCGGAGATCCTGCGCGACCTTGCCCACGAGCTCCGCACTCCACTGACGACGATCCGCGGGTACCACGAGGCGCTGGCCGACGGTGTGCTGGCCGTGGACCAGAAGACCTACGCCTTGATCGAGGCCGAACTGAACCGCGTGGAGCGACTGGTCGGCGACATTGCCCGCGTCTCGGCCGTCGAGGAGCGCCGCTACGACCTCCGCCTGCAGCGAGTCCACATTCAGGAACTGCTCTCTACCGCCAGAGCCTCCGCCGCCAGGTCCTTCCAGGAGCACGGCGTAACCCTGAGCTGCGACACGCCGCGCGACTGCGTCGTGATGGGCGACCCGGACCGGCTGCAGGAGGTCCTGGCCAACCTGCTCGAGAACGCACTACGCCACACGCCCGCTGGTGGTGAGGTCACTGTGAGTGCCGCATGCAGCAAGGACACCGCCCGGCTCGTGGTCACCGACACGGGCGAAGGCATCGCGGCCGAACATCTTCCACGGATCTTCGAACGGTTCTACCGTGTCGACCCCGGCCGCTCCCGGGCCAAGGGCGGCAGCGGCATCGGGCTGGCCATCACGCGGGCCCTGGTTGAGGCCCACGGTGGCCGCATCAGCGCGCAGAGCGCCGGAGCCGACGCCGGGTCCACCTTCACGATCACGCTACCCACCGGACCAAGAGGCACGGCAAACGGACGGGTACCAAGAGCATGACTGAGCCTCAATCCGACGTCGGACTGGGATGGCGTTGAATTGAATGGCGACGCCATGGGGAAAGCCTACGGCGACTACGGGAGCGGATCTTGACAGCGACGCAGGAAGGGAACCTGGCCACGGTCAGGAACCTGAACAGCTGAGACGTGCTTGAGCCGCCTGCGATAGAAGTCGCACGGGCAATAGGCCAACCGTCCGAACGAGACCCTGAACAACCCGGCGATCAACCCTTGACAGTGTTCGTATATTAATATTAGAACCGGATATCCCGGCTCGTCGAGAGGAGGCCACTCATGGCCACATCGATCATTCGTTTTCGTCTCGCCGCTGGACTTCTGCTGGCGTTCCTGGCAGGCGTACTGCTGATCGCGCTGTCGCCTGCCCCCCGGACCGAGGCAGTTGGGTTCACCCACGGCATCACGTTCCCCGTCGACGGCGAGAATTACCAGTTCGCCGGTCCGCCGGACGGTCCTGGCGGGGCCACCGACATTCCCGGTCACAGCTGGGTTGTCGCAGGGCCTGACCAGCTGGTCGGCAAGCACGTGAACACCGGCCCGTTCGGGGCTCCCCAGTGGTGGTCCTCGGATGCCGCGGACGGGGCATACCTGTACAAGGTGCACGCCATCATCGACACGTGGAGCGAGGAGAAGGCCGAGGAATACTCAGCGCGTGGCTATGTCCATTACCACGAGCTGCGACGCGTGTCCGACGGTGAGTTCCACCCGACCAAGGTCGTCTGGCTCAAGCACACCGCGCGCACGTCGTTCACGCTGGACGGTGGCCCTCACCCTGAGCTGTCGCACTGGGTGACGCCCGGCATCGACGTCAAGTTCGTGCCCAACGGCTTCACGCCCTACGGGCAGTGATGTCCACCAGCAGCGCCCGCGCCTGTACGGATAGGTGCGGGCGCATGCGCCGGGGCTACGTCTGTAGCGGGTGAGCGGGGGTGCCAGCTCCGTCAAGGCAACTCCGCCTTCGCTCATGGGGCGGGCAGGTTGATCACCGACACCCTTCCGGACACCTCCGGCAGATCAGGCGAACAGTCTTGGTCCCCACTTGACGATCTCGATCAGGGCCATGATCGTCAACCACGCCACGAGCGAGATCGTCAGCCAACCTCCGCTGGCGAACTCCAACGCCTTGACGTGAGCGCGTGGCGGGAGGAACAAGTTGTTCTCGAGGATGTTCCAATGCGTCATGGAGACGAAGACAAACGTGGTCGAGACGGTGACAAGCAGACACCACGGGCACAGAGCTCCGATGACGAACGTCGACTGGGAAAGCAGCCAGTAGGCAAAGATGACACCCAGCAGGTACACCACGTTCGCGGTGAACATGAACCATCGTGGAAACTTGGTGCCCGCCAACGACGCCACGGCGATGGTCATAACCACCGGCTCGGAGATCAACCCCAGGAATGCGTTCGGAAAGCCGAAGACGCTGGCCTGCCACGTGGAAGCCACCTTCACGCAATCCAGAATGGGATTGATCGAGCAGCTCAGGACGACGTCGGGATCTCGGGCGATCAGGATCGCGTCCCACGACAGGACGAAGGACGCAATGAGACTGAGTGCCGCAAAAATCAGCATCTCACTGAACAGCCACATGCGCGAACGATGCGAGGGCGTCGAGGTCGGCTCGATAATCTCCTCCTCAGCCATGGCCTTACCGCTGTCCAGCATTCAGTTCCTCTCGAAGAATGGACCGTGAAGTCCGCGCGCACGGACACCACCCCGTTGAGGGGTGACGGGCCCCGCCTCATTGTCCCCGCAAACCCGTAGTTTGGAGGATCCTGCAGGACCTCCACCATGGTTCGAGCGAATCAGCCCAACTCCGCGCCCTTGAGGGTATCAAGACCACCGCATCGGGATGACGGCACATCATGAAGATTCAGTCAATAAGCACTGCCCTGGGTCTCAGCACAGCTCCTGCTGGCTGGCCTCGTCTCCACCACCGCACGAGGTCCGCAACGAGTCACACGTCCTTTCCAAGGCCAGCCATGGGATTGCGCGACTCGCACGGCTGAGAACGCAGTGTTCCTGTCGGACGTACCTCGGCTCATCTTCGCCAGCAATTCGAGGGCCACGTACTGCAACGCTCGAGAAGCCGCGGAGACCCGCGTGTGACGACGGCAATCGCGGAGATCACCTGGCCGGATGCGGGTGGCTACGGATGGTGGTTGCGGGCGACACCTTGTACCGGATCAGCGCAGCCAGCTGTTGCCGACCTTGCCTCCCCACCACCTGCCGATGCCCCAGGTGTCCCCCGCGAGTGTGGCTGCGGAGATGATTAGCACAATAGCTTCGATCCAGTGCGAGTCGGTGACGGGGTTGTTGCCCGGCGCCTCGCCAAGGAAGGGCAGTGCGGAGAGGTACATGAACAACAGCAGCAGGGTGCCAGTGACAGCAGCGATTTTGAGGCCCGCTCCAAGAATCATCGCGACACCGAGGCCGAGCAGACCGAGCATGAACAACCAGTCGCCGAACGGGTTGGAAAAGATCTGGAAGAAGTCGGTCAACGGTCCATAGACGGCGTTGTCGAGGTACCCCTGCGCGGGAGTACCACCGCGGATCCAGGCTGCTTCGGCTGGGGTGGCGAAACCCAGACCGAAGGTCTTGTCCAAAAAGGCCCACAGGAACGTCCAGCCGATGACGATGCGCCCAACAGCAAGTGCGATACGCGCACCAGATCGGGTGACGATATCTTTTTGGAAGGTCGGATGGGTACCAACGGTGGGGCGGTGGGTCTCGGAAGTCATTGGACGCTCCTTATCTCGGGCTGTCATACGTGGTGGTCATCTGGTCGGCTTGTTGTTGGGTGGCTGCATCGCCTGCGTCGGGCCACACCCAGTCTTTCACCGCGGGGATGTCGTCGCCATACATTCGTGTATATGCACGAGCATCCAGTCGGGCATCCGACATCTCCTGGCGCA
>CBDTVQ010000209.1:0-4412 GCA_965364045.1 uncultured Tessaracoccus sp.
CACGGGCGGCGGATTGCGCACCCGGCGCCTCGGCGTGGCCGGTGACGATGGTGGCTTCGAACACGTCTGCCAGAAGTTGTCGCCAGATGCCACTGCCGGACGCGCCACCCACCAGCGGAATACGATCCTGGCGAGTACCCATGGCATCGGCGGCATGACGGAGCCCCATGGCCACCCCCGTCAGAACCGCCAGGTAGAGGTCCTCGGCAGTGGTGGATTCCTCCACGCCGATGAAGGCGCCGCGGAGATCGCCGTCGCGCACTGGCGTCCGCTCCCCCGCCAGGCCGGGAAGTCCGAGTGGACGGTCGCGCACGTTGCTCAGTCGAGGTGCAATGAGTTCCTCGGCCTCGGCGAAGGTGCGGCCCGGCAGCAGGTTGCGAAGCGCCCATGCTGAAGCGGATCCGGCGGACTGAACTGCTCCGATGCGGAGCCGATTCACCCAGCCGGGCATGACGAGGGAGTGAATCGGTGAGGGCTCGGTGTTGGCGCCGGGGGTGATTCCGGCCAGCCAACCGGTGGTGCCCAGGTAGAGATACGCGTCGCCGGGCTCGGAGCCCACGAGTCCGTCGGTGGTGGAACCCGCGTCCCCCATGGCCAACACCAGTGAGGTCCCGGGCGCGACTCCGAGGTCAACGGCGGCGGCGTGGCTGACCTCACCGACGTGCGCATCGCCGGACTCTGAGCCGACGAGCAGCGGTAGTTGTGCCATCCTCGCCCCAGCGGCCACGATTGCGTCGGCCAGCCAGCCCTGAGTTGTGACGTCCAACAGACCGGTGGCGGAAGCGGTGGTCACGTCACAGGCAGCGCGTCCTCCAGCCCGCCATGCCACAAACCCGGCAGGGCTGAGGAGCAGGTGCTCCGCGTCCAGTATCGCCGCGGGTTCGTGGTTGACGAGCCAGGCAATCTTGGCGGCAACTCCTGAAACATCCTGGTGGTTACCGGTGCGGAGTTCCCAGTTGGGGATCGCATCCGCGAGGCGACGGTGCTGAACGGCGGCACGGGTATCGGAGTAAAGGATTCCGGGGCGCAGCGCCGCCCCGTTGGCAACGGGGATGAGGTCCTGCATCTGGCCGGTGAGTCCGATGGCTACCACGTCGCCCGCCACCCCACAGCGCTGGAACACGGCGCAGGCGGCTGCCCACCAGCGCGCAGGGGCCTGCTCCACCACCCCGCCCGGCGCGGTGCGCGTCGGATACGGCTCGGAAGCCTCAGCCACGAGGGTGCCGTCAAGGTCCACGACCACCAGCTTTGCGCTCGAGGTGCCCAGGTCCAGTCCTGCAACGAGCGGCATCAGCGTCGCCGTCTGACGATCTGCGACAGGCTGACGGCCGCCACGATGATGACACCTGTGAGTACCTGCTGCACGTAGCTGTTGACCTGCAGCAGATTGAGACCATTGGCGAGGACACCGACGATGCCCAGACCGACGGCCGTGCCGCCGATGGTGGGCTGACCCACCCGGGAGAGCGTGACGCCAAGGAACACGGCAGCGATGGATGAGAGCATCAGCGGATCACCCGCCGTTGGATGGGCTGACGCCAGCCGTGCGGTGAGGACGATTCCCGCGAGTGCGGCCCCAACTCCGGACACGAGGAATGCGCTGAATCGTACGCCGCGGGTGTTGACGCCGGAGAGCCGCGATGCCTCCGCATTGCCACCGATGGCGTAGTACTGGCGGCCCAGGACGGTGCGTGACAGCACGAACCACACCACCAGCGCCATTGCGACGGCGACGATGACCGGCATGGGGATGGGCCCCAACCGGCTCTGTCCGATGGCAACGAAGCCGTCCGGGAGGCCAAAGATCGTGGTGCCATTCGACAGCAGAAGGGCCAGGCCGGTGAAGGACGTCATGGCCGCCAACGTCGCAATGAAGGCGGAGAGCCCGAGGTACGCCACGAGGAAACCGTTGATGGCTCCGGCGCCCAGCCCGGCGAGAAGTCCCAGAGCGATGGCCGGCGGCACGGGCATCCCGTTGGAGAGAAGTTGCGCGACCAGCACCCCGACGAGGCTGGCCAACGCCCCCACGGACAGATCGAAGTCCCCCACCACCATGACGACCGTCTGCACGAACGCCACCATGGCAAGTACAGCCACCTGCTCGAAGATGTTGGTGAAGTTGCCGGTGGTGAGGAAGATGCCCTTCTCGTCCAGCACGGTGAACAGGATGATGAGCAGGAGCAGGCCGAACAACGTCCCGTAGGGGGCGAGCCGTGCGGGCAGAGCCGAGCGGCGGTGTGGTGCTCGCTTGGGCCCGGCCGTCGTGGTGGCGGTCATGCGTCAAGTCTCCCGTAGCAAAGATGAAGGATGGTTTGCTGGTCTGTCCCGGCGGCGTCGACGATGTCGCTGAGGCGACCTTGGTGCAGCACGGCGATGTCGTCTGCCAGTCCCAGGAGTTCCGAGATCTCACTGGAGACCACCACTACGGCGACGCCTTCGGCTGTCAGACGCCGAATGAGTTGGTAGATCTCGGACTTGGTGCCCACGTCGATGCCGCGGGTGGGTTCGTCCAGCAGCAGAACCCGGGGCTTGCGAGCCAGGTACTTCGCCAGCACCACCTTCTGCTGGTTGCCGCCTGAGAGTTCCGAGACGTCCTGGGTCACCGACGTCGCCCGGATCTGTAATTCTTCAGCCTGTTGAAGGGCCAGTTCTCGTTCTCTACGGGGGCGCATGATCCCGCCCCCGCTGAGGGACTTCAGGCTCCCGAGGCCGATGTTGGTGGCGATGCTGGCGTTCATCACCAGTCCCTGGCGTCGTCGCTCCTCCGGTACCAGCGCCACACCGGCCGCCATGCTTTGGGCGACGGAATCTCGGGTGATGTCGCGGCCGTCGAGCTCAATGGTTCCACCCTGGGGGCGTTCGACGCCAGCGATGAGACGCAGCAGTTCAGTGCGGCCAGCGCCAGCAAGCCCTGCTATCCCCAGCACTCGCCCCGAGCGTGCCTCGAGGCTGACACCGCGCAGTGTCCACCCATGGAGGTTCTCGACGCGAAGCACCGGCTCGCCGCTGGTGGCGGCGCGCTGCGGGAACTCCTCGTCTCGCTCTCTTCCGATCATGGCGGCCACCACGTCGTCGTGCTGCGTCTGCTCCATGGACTTGGTCCAGACGTGTTGGCCATTGCGCAGGACAGTAGCGGTGTCAGCGAGTGCGAACACTTCTTCCAGGCGATGGGAAACATAGATGATGGCTGTGCCCTGATCGCGAAGACTGCGCAGGACTGTGAACAGCTGTTCAGTTTCCGTGTCGGTCAGGGCCGCTGTCGGCTCATCCAGCACGAGCACACGGGCGTCGCGGGCAAGCGCCCTGGCGAGCGCGACCATGGTCTGCTGCACTGCCGAGAGCTCCGCCACAGGAGTGTTGACGTTGAACGTCTGTCCGAGCAGGGCCAATTGTTCCGTGGCGTCGGCGGTGAGGCGGCCACGGGACACCAGTCCGGGTGGCCCGGGGCGGCGCATTCCTAGGAAGATGTTCTCGGCCGCCCCGATGGTGGGCACCAGCATCAGTTCCTGTGGCAGAGCGACGATGCCGGCCGCCTGGCCTTCCTTCACGGAGCGAAAACGCACAGGCTCACCAGCGATCTCGACGGTGCCGTCGCTGGGGTGCACCACCCCGGCGACCATCTTGATGAGCGTCGATTTCCCTGCACCGTTTTCCCCCAGCAACGCATGGATGGACCCGGCATGAAAGTTCAGGGAGACGTCAGCGACCACACGGATGGGGCCGTAGTCCTTGCTGAGGCCGCGGGTCGCGAGGACTGGTGGCGTGGTCCGGGATAGCTCCACACCACCAGCCAAGCATCCAGCCTGCACATCCAATGGTTCCACGATCATCCCTCCAGTGCCGGGCTCCAGTGTGGCACTCACGACTGCACTCGACATGTGGACGTCAGTCGGCTCGCTCACAAGTGAACGCAAGGGCCCAACGGCGGACGCAGTACGGCCTCACGGACAGCCGCCAGTGGCACACGACTGCCCACATCGATGCCAAGCGTCCCGGCGAGGGCCGGATCCTGGATCGGGCTCGTCAGATCGCCCTGCCTGAACAGGAATGAAACGTCGAGGAACTCGAAGCGGTCAGAACCGTCGGCCAAGGTTTCCTGAAAGCGGGAGGTGCCAGGGCCAAACCGGCAGTCAACGAACGGGAATGTCTTCTGCGTGTCAACGAGCCGGTCCCAGGTCCGCACGGAGAAGAGAGTATTGGCGACGGCCTGGCCGTGGGCGGCGGCGTTGCTTCGGACCACGTCACCCACCGTGCCTGCGATCCCCGACAGCGACTCGATCCCCACCCAATCCGAGGCGACCGCCTTTTCAACCAAGGCATCCCATCCCTCATCCGCCGCAACAGTGACCTGGACACCGCCGCAAGGCGCCAGGTCGTCGACCTCGCAAGCCGAGTCGTCGACCACGATGCCG
>CBDTVQ010000210.1:0-4400 GCA_965364045.1 uncultured Tessaracoccus sp.
TGCGGTGAGCGGTGCGACCAGCAAGGTGTACACGGTTGCGGTGGCTGACCTGGGTGAGAAGGTCACTTTCGCGGTGACTGGTACGAAGCCCGGTTATGCGACGGCGACGGCGACCTCGTTGGAGGCCGGCCCGGTCACCGCGGGTGTTCTGCAGTCGGCGACGCCGACGCTCAAGCCGACCCAGATCACCGTCGGAGACAAGATCACCGCGGAGCCCGGAGTGTGGGCACCGGCGCCGGTGACGCTGACGTATCAGTGGCACCGCGACGGTGTGCCGGTCATCGGGGCAACCGGTTTGACCTACACCCTGGCTGCCGCCGATGTTGGCGCGAGGATGACCGTGACGGTCACCGGAGCGAAGGCCGGCTACGTCTCCACCCAGAAGACGTCAGCCCCGACTGCCAAGGTCACGGGCTTGCCGCCCGTGAAGCCCCCGTTCCAGCCGCAGGATGTGTACACCACACCTGGCTACCACTCGGTCAGTGGCCGTCAGTGGTTCACCAAGTGTGAGCCGTACTCAACCACGTCCCGTTGTTGGACCTACATCTGGTCCACGCAGGTCAAGCACTTGGGTGGGAACAAGTACGTCTCCAAGACGGAGTGGTTCTTCAACAACCTGACCTACCTCCCCGCCGAGCGTGCGCTGTGGGCCGGCAACCCGCTGGGCCACTCGAACAAGTGGACTGCTGCGAAGGGGCGTAAGTGGTACACGGAGTGCAACACCCCCAAGACGGGTAGCAATGGTTGCCGTAGCTACATTCTTGTGAACAATGTGGTGGAGCACAGGCCCAAGTCTGGTGGTGGCTACACCTACGTGCTGGTCAACAAGTGGATCTTCAACAACATCGTGTTGATCAAGTAGTCCATGAGTATGTGAAGAGCGGGGCCGGTTCCTTCAGGGACCGGCCCCGCTCCGCGTCCCCTCCGGGCGCGGTGTCGGATCGCTCATCACCGAGTCATGCACGGGCGCCTCGAACGGGCTTAAGGCAGCGACCGAATTGGACTCTGATCGCCGCGATGTCTCGGAGTGAGGGGGCAATGAGTCGGATTGTCGGAGTGTCGTGACAGAGTTGGATGACAACGGGAAGGTGGGAAATGGACGACGTGTGGGTGTTCGTGGCGCAGGCGGCCATCGTCGCTGCGTGCTTTGCCCTTGCGGTCTTCGCCGGGACACCCGTGGTGCGACGGCTCTTGGGGGGCATCGAGAATCGTGTACCCGTGACACCTCCCGAGCCAGCCTCGGAACTGACGGTCGGCGGAGAGCCGCTCTCGGTTTCTCCCCTTCGTCAGTGGGAGGTCGTACCAGGCCTCGAGGCGGCCGGAGAGGAACTCAAGGGCGGCTACTGGATCGGGTTGCTGGAGCGCGCCGCCCTGTTCACCTGCGTGCTGAGTGGCTTTCCCGCTGGCATTGCGGTGGTTCTGGGGGTCAAGGGTCTTGGCCGGTACCCGGAACTCCGCACGCCCACCGGGAGCAAGGGCGAACTGTTCATCATCGGCACGTTCTCCAGCATGCTGTGGGCCGCCCTCTGGTCCGGTCTGGCCTGGGGGCTGGTGCGGCTGTGGTGACCCCGGATGCTCACGGTCTGCTCCCCGACGACGTCGTGGCTGAACTACTGCGCCGGTGGGCGGAACCGCATCGTCACTACCACGGCACCAGCCACCTGGTGGACGGACTGGAGATGCTCGAGGAGTTGGGGGGTGGGCGGCTGGAGCAGATCGCGTTCTGGTTTCACGACGCCGTCCACTCCAACACCACCCCCGAGGACGAGGAGGCCTCGGCCGCCCTGGTGGCGGATCTGCTGGCGAGCCACGAGAGTTCCGCGGACATCAGCGAGATCCAGCGACTGGTGCTGCTTACCGCGGGGCATTTCACAGACGCGGACGACCATCCCGGACAGCGGGTCTGCGATGCCGACCTGAGTGCCCTGGGCGCCGACGAGGCAACCTATCGTCGCAACGTTGACGGCATCCGCGCGGAACTGCCCCATCTCAGCGACGCTGAGTGGGTGAGGGGGCGAAGCGCTTTCCTGTCACGATGCCTTGCACGGGACCGCTTCTTCGCCACGGATCGTGCGCGCGCACTCTGGGAGACGACGGCGGGGACGAACCTTCGAAACGAACTGGCGCACCTCACGTCGACAAACAGCACCTCCCGCTCGTCTCCGAGGGAGACCTGAAATCCTGGCTCGGTAACGCGGCAGCTGTCGTCTCCAGTTGACCCGTGGACAGCCAGGGCTGACTGCCCACTGAGACGAAAAGAGGGCACCCACCGTTGCCGGCGGGTGCCCTCTTTGTCGTTCGAATCAGTTCTTCTTGGCCCTGTTGCGGTCCCTCATACGATCATTGCTGTTCAGGGTCACCTTGCGGATACGCACGATCGCTGGCGTCACTTCCAGGCACTCGTCCACGCTGCAGAACTCCAGCGCCTGCTCCATGGAGAGCTGTTTGGCCGGGATGAGTCGTTCCAGTTCGTCGCTCGTGGAGACGCGGATGTTGTTGAGCTTCTTCTCCTTGGTGATGTTGACGTCCATGTCCTCGGGACGCGGATTCTCTCCCACCACCATGCCTTCGTAGACATCGGCTCCTGGTGCGGCGAACAACGAGCCCCGCTCCTGCAGGTTGAACGATGCGAACGAGGTCACGGTCCCGATGCGGTCTGCAACGAGTGATCCCGTGGGACGGGTGCGGAAGCTTCCCGCCCACGGTGCGTAGCCCTCGGCCTCATGGTTCATGAGCCCGGTACCTCGCGTCTCTGTGAGGAACTCGGTGCGGAACCCGATGAGGCCACGGGCCGGAACGATGAATTCCAGCCGCACCCAACCTGTGCCGTGATTGACCATGACCTCCATGCGGCCCCGTCGCAGCCCCATGAGCTGGGTGACGGTGCCAACAAAATCTTCGGGGATGTCGATGGTGAGCCGCTCGATGGGCTCCTGAACCTTGCCATCGATGACCTGAGTGACCACCTGCGGCTTGCCGACGGTCAGTTCGAAGCCCTCGCGTCGCATCATCTCCACGAGGATCGCGAGCTGCAGCTCACCTCGGCCCTGCACCTCCCAGGTGTCTGGGCGCTCGGTGTCCGAGACCTTGATGGACACGTTGCCGATCAGTTCAGCGTCCAGACGGTTCTTGACGAGGCGGGCGGTCAGCTTCTTCCCTGACCGGCCGGCCAGTGGGGAGGTGTTGATGCCGATGGTCATCGAGATCGAAGGCTGGTCCACATGGATCAGCGGAAGTGGCTTGGGATCATTGGGATCCGAGAGCGTCTCACCGATCGTGATGTCCGGGATGCCTGCGATGGCAATGATGTCGCCGGGGCCGGCCGAGTCGGCGGGAACACGGTCCAGTGCCTTGGTGGTCAGCATCTCTGTGAGCTTGACGTTCTTGATGGTGCCGTCGGCCTTGCACCATGCCACCTGCTGGCCGCGGTACATCGTGCCAGCGACGACGCGGCAGAGCGCCAGACGGCCGAGGTACGGGGATGCGTCGAGGTTCGTGACGTGTGCCTGCAGTGTGGCGCCCTCTTCGTAATGGGGGGCCGGCACCTGGTTCATGATGGTGGCGAACAGCGCTTCGAGCGTCTCACCATCAGGCATGGAGCCGTCCTCGGGCTGCGTCAACGACGCGCGCCCGGCTTTCGCGGACGCATAGACGATGGGGAAGTCGAGGATGTCGGTGCTCTCGTCGTCGATCAGGTCCATGAAGAGGTCATAGATCTCCTCCACGACGGCGGTGATGCGCGCATCTGGACGATCCACCTTGTTGACGACCACGATGAGCGGCAGCTTCTTGGCCAGCGCCTTGCGCAGCACGAAGCGGGTCTGGGGGAGTGGACCCTCAGACGCGTCGACGAGCAGCACCACACCGTCGACCATTTCGAGTCCGCGCTCCACTTCGCCACCGAAATCGGCGTGGCCGGGGGTGTCGATGATGTTGATGGTGACTTCTTGGCCATCCGGGCGGATGTGCTGGACGGCGGTGTTCTTCGCGAGGATCGTGATGCCCTTCTCGCGCTCAAGGTCCATGGAGTCCATGACTTGGGTTTTGACGGCCGAGCCTTCTCGGAATGCTCCCGACTGCCACAGCATGGCGTCGACGAGCGTCGTTTTGCCGTGGTCGACGTGGGCGACGATGGCAACGTTACGCAGGTCATTGCGAATGGGCATGCAGGGGCTCCTCAGTAATGGACAACTCTCGGAGTTTACGGCAATATCCGTCGAGCTCTGAACACCTGGCGATCCGGCTCTGGCTTCCCCCGCACTGCGCACCTGTCCTGTGGACTGGAGAATTCGACTGGGCGTGGTCAATATGACCACGAGGGCACCGATTCTGCATGCTGTGGGACAGCCCTCGTTCCGCCGGGACTCAACCGGCCGCCAGATCAGCGAGTAGTTCGTCCA
>CBDTVQ010000211.1:0-4377 GCA_965364045.1 uncultured Tessaracoccus sp.
ACCGATGGAGTTTTCATTGATCGGGGACGGGGGCTGGAGCGCACCGAACTGGTGATGTTCGATGATGAACAGGTCAGACGGCTTGCCATCCGGCTGGCAACCGCCGCCGGACGCCGGCTCGATGACTCGCAACCCTTCGTGGACGGCAGGCTGGCGGACGGCACACGCCTGCACGCTGTTCTGGCGCCGGTCTCCTCTCCAGGAACCTGCCTTTCGCTTCGCGTACCCGCGTCCGCACGGTTGACGCTGGCCCAGCTCAGAGCCCAGGGATCGCTGGCTTCCGAAGCGCACGCGATCCTGGAGGGGCTCGTGTCCCACAAGGTGCCCTTCGTGATCAGCGGTGGGACCGGCTCTGGCAAGACCACGCTGCTGGCCGCCATGCTCGGACTCGTGCCGGCCACCGAGCGGATCGTCGTGGTGGAGGACGCGCGGGAACTGTCACCTGTTCATCCCCACTGCATCCGCCTTGAGGCCAGACCTCCCAACACCGAGGGAGTTGGTGCCATCCCGCTCACTGCGCTCGTGCGGCAGGCGTTGCGCATGAGACCGGACCGCATCGTGCTGGGCGAGGTGCGTGGCGGGGAACTGTGCGACATGTTGACCGCCCTCAACACGGGCCACGAGGGTGGCTGCGGCACGGTGCACGCCAACTCGGTGATCGATGTGCCGGCACGGCTGGAAGCGCTGGCGGCGCTTGGAGGACTGGGAAGAGAAGCCTGCCACGCCCAACTTGTCTCGGCCCTGCGTGTTGCCGTGCATGTCAGACGTCTGCCGGATGGGTCGCGTGGCGTTGCCGAAGTCGGCCTGTTCATGCGTGGCGCTGACGGGTGGGTCACCATCGAGCCCGCCGTCAGCTTCGATACCGACGGCGTGTGCTGGCACGAAGGAGGGGCCGCGTTGCGAGCCCTGGTGGGGTTGTCATGATTGCGGCGGTTCTGTTCGCCCTGTCCGCGGCCCTGGGCGTGGGGCCGCCTTCGGGTCAGCAGCTGCGGAGGCTGGAGCCCGTTGCGGTCACCCGTCCCCGTCCCGGGTGGCTGCTCCCGACAGTTCTTGTCTGCACCGTGCTCGTACTCGTGTGGCTGGTTCTGGGGCCGCGGGTCCTCGGATGGGTAGCGGCTGCGGGTGTCCTGCTGGGCACTGCGGCATGGCTGGTGCGCGGGTCGCAGATTGACCGGCAGCGAGCCCGCATCAGGGTCGACACCGCGCGAAGCACCAAGACCCTGGCCCTGCTGCTGCAGGCCGGCCAGATCCCAACGGACGCCCTGAATGATGCGGCCGCTGACTGTGTCGCCCTGGCGCCGGTCGCGCGCACCGGGCGGCTCGGCGGTGACGTCGCGGCGGCGTTCAACGAGCTGGGCGCCCAACACGGGGGCGCCGGATACCGCAGGGTGTCCGCGGCCTGGTATGTCAGTGAGCGCACAGGAGCTCCCATTGCTCTCGTGTTGGGTCGGGTCGCAGAGAACCTGCGGCGGGAACGACATCTGGCTGCCGTCGTCTCCGCCGAGCTCGCTGCCGCGCGGGCCAGTGGGCGGATCATGGCCATGCTGCCGTTCGTCGCCATCGGCATGGGATCAGTCGTGGGGGCGAAGCCACTCGACTTTCTCTTCGGCTCCTGGCCGGGACAGGTGGTGTTCCTGGCCGGGGCCGTGCTGGTGTCCGCCGGGGTGGTGTGGACCGAGCGCATTGCCCGTACGGGAGAACCTGCTGAGGCGCGGCGATGAGCAACGCGATCATGGGGATCCTCCTCCTGGCGATCGCCTGTTGGGTACTGGCACCGGATCCGCATCATCGGCTGCGACGTCTTGCACCGGTCCGGATCCCTGCCGGCGGGAGACTGACGCGGCTGCTGAGGGGCAGGGAGGGCGCCTTGCCACTGGCCGCCAGGATCCTGACGGGGCTGGCAGCCGGTCTGGTCCTCTTCACACTCCTTCCATCGGTGACCGGGTTTCTGGCGCTCGCAGTGGCGCCGCTGGTGACTGTGGTCGGTGGTGGGCAACTGTCGTTGACCCCGCGCGCCGGCGCAGTCGTACAGGAAGAGCTCGCCGACACAGTCGAGTTGCTGGCCGTGTGTCTGTCGGCTGGCGCTCCCATGCGGCAAGCGCTTGAGGTGGTGGCAGGCGTCCAGGGGATTGCCACCTCCACCGTCTTGTCGAAGGTGGTGGGGCTTTTGGCCATGGGGGTTCCGGAGCAGCAGGCCTGGCAAGAACTAGTGGAGGATGAGGTGTGGGGACTTGTGGCCCGCGACGTCGCACGCTCGGCGAGATCAGGTACCTCGCTGGTGGAGGTGCTGCATGTGCACGCAGACGAGGCGAGGCTCGTGTCTCAGGAAAGGGCGCTGCAAAGAGCCAGGACTGCTGGTGTCAGGTCCGTGATCCCGCTGATGGCGTGCTTCCTGCCAGCGTTCGTCCTCGTGGGTGTTCTGCCCATCATCGCCGGACTGCTGGAGGGGCTGCTTTCCCCTTGATCGCTAACGATGATTGGCCTCGACGATAGTGTGATCCGATCCAAGACGCTTCCCCCTCAACGAGGAGTCCCCATGAGAATCGCCGTCCCACTAGAGGTCAAGAACAACGAGTTCAGGGTCGCGATGACACCCACCGGCGTGAATGAACTGGTGAGGCATGGCCACGAAGTGGGTATTCAGACCGGTGCTGGCGTGGGGTCCTCCATCCCGGACGAGGAGTACGAGGCCGTCGGCGCCACGATTCTGCCGGATGCTGATTCCACTTGGGAGTTCGGCGAGATGGTGATGAAGGTCAAGGAGCCGATTGCGGAGGAGTTCCATCTGCTGCGCGAAGATCTGATCCTCTTCACATACCTGCACCTGGCGTCGGGGCCGGAGGTTGCCGAGGCCCTGCTGTCCGCGGGCACCACGGGTATCGCCTATGAGACGGTCCAGCTCAAGGACGGCTCGCTCCCGTTGCTCCAGCCCATGAGCGAGGTGGCTGGTTGCCTTGCACCGCAGCTCGGAGCACATCACCTCCTGAGGACGCGTGGTGGACGCGGCGTGATGATGGGCGGCATCGGTGGCGTGGCGAACGCCAAGGTGGTCGTGCTGGGGGCCGGTGTTTCCGGCAGAAGTGCCGCCAACATCGCCCTTGGCATGGGCGCCGATGTCACCCTCCTGGACACGAACCTCAGCAAGCTCCGTGACGCGTCCTGGCACTGGGCAGGGGCCGTCAACCAGCTTGCCTCCAACGAACTGACGGTGCGGGAACAGGTGAAGCATGCTGACCTCGTGATCGGCTCCGTTCTCATCCCCGGCGCACGGACGCCGAAGCTGGTCCCCAACGATCTGGTGGCGGAGATGAAGCCCGGTTCCGTGCTGGTGGACATCGCCATTGACCAGGGTGGATGCTTCGCTGATTCACGCCCCACCACGCACGATGACCCCACCTTCAAGGTGCACGAGTCGTTGTTCTACTGCGTGGCCAACATTCCTGGCGCCGTCCCTCACACATCCACGTATGCGCTCGCCAACGCCACCCTGCCCTACATCCTGCAACTTGCAGACAAGGGCTGGCGCGAGGCCATGGAGAACGACAAGGCACTGGCACGTGGCCTGAACACGCACGCAGGAAATGTGACCAACGAGGCGGTTGCCGAGGCACTGGATCGGGAAGCCGTCATGTTGAAGAACCTCAGGGACTGATTGGGCACTCCCGTCGCCCATCCCTTCGTCCATAACAGTTTGTGTGGGCACTGGCTGCCGGTAGACCGGCACTCCGGGCCCACTCAAAGCCAGCGTTCCCTACGAGGTGTGAAAACTCCCGTGAGTTGGCGCCTCGAATGCGTTACCGGGCGAGCTCGGGAGAGACGTGGCCGAAGCGGTGCAGAGTTTGGCTGATGGACTGCTCACGCAGCATCGTCAGCAGCTCTCGTCGGCCATTCGCGAGCACTGGACCAACGCGCACTTCCACTCCCACGGCCACATCGTCCAGCAGATGCTGGGCCTCTCCCAGACCCCGGACTCGTGTCCCCGGCACCGCGCCACTCTCATCGAACGAGCGTGAGAGGGAACCGTGGCTGGTCATGCGCAGCGGACGCAACCTGTCGGCCAGAGCCCTGCCAGCGCCGCTCGCAGCAAGCAGAACGTCTAGCCTCTCTGCCACCGATGATGCCAGGCTCAGACGAACTGGAGCCCCCACCAACTCCGCCCCTGCCAGCACACGCGCCAGTTCCACCCACTTCGTGCCAATCTCACATCGAACGATCAGCATCGGGACGGGTCGATACCTGAGCTCGTTGCCTTCAGAGGCCAGCGCGGTCTCGTCGCGGCTGACACCAAACTCGGTCTCCCAGGCGTGCGCATCGGACTCCAGGGAAGCGTTGAACCACGCTACGTCCCCGTCGCTTCCCATCAGAGGCGCCAGCGTC
>CBDTVQ010000212.1:0-4364 GCA_965364045.1 uncultured Tessaracoccus sp.
AGCCAGCTTCAGGGCAAGCGCGCCCCCCATGGAGAGCCCACCCACGAAGATCGTTTCGCAGGTTGCCGCCAACTCCTGGCGGGCTGCCTCGACATCGGTGTACCAGTCGGTCCAGGCTGTCGTCGCCAGGTCCTGCCAGCTGGTGCCATGTCCGCTCAGCCGGGGGGCTATGACGCGCGCGTCACACGCTTGCGCAATGGCGTGGGCCCACGGAGCCACGGACGCGACGGAACCGGTGAAGCCGTGGCACAACAACACTCCAATGCTGCCTTCCCCCACGCGCAGGGTTTCCGCTTCGGGCCAGATCGTCTTCTCCATGCCATGACACTGCCCGCTGCATTGCCTTCTGCGCAAGGGATACCTCCAGTTCGCGTTGTCCTCGGTAGGGTTGGGCGCAGAACATTTCTTCTCAGGAGCGGAGTCCACGGCACGGTGTGGTACGAGATATTCAAGGCCACGATTTTCAGGCCGTTGGTCAAATTCGGATTCAGGGCCAGGATCATTGGCACCGAGAATGTGCCGCTCAGCGGGGGCGCACTTCTGGTGAGCAATCACATCGCTTTCATGGACGCCCTCGTGGTTCCGGCCATGCTCCCCAGAAAGGTCACCTATCCGGCGAAGGCCGAGGCCTTCTCAGGCAAGGGCGGACCGGGCCCCGCCATGATCGCCTGGTTCCTGAAGGCCGTTGGCATGGTGCCCATGGACCGTGGTGGAGGCCGAGCCAGCGCCGCAGCGCTGCAAAGCATTTCCGACGTGCTGGCCGCCGGGGCGCTCGTCGGCATCTATCCCGAGGGGACGCGCTCCCCGGACGGACGGCTGTACAAGGGCAAGACTGGTCTCGCGCGGATGGCGCTCGGCAATGACGTGCCGGTAGTGCCCGTGGGGATCATCGGCACCCACAAGGTGCGCGGGCCTTTCGGTATCCCGTGGATCCGCCGGCCGATCGTCGTGGTGGGTGCGCCGTTGCACTTCTCCCACCTCAGCGGTCGAGAATCCGAGACCAAGGTGCTCAGGTGGGTCACCGATGAGACGCTCGCTGCCATCCAGCAGCTCACCGGTCAACAGTACGCGGATGTCTACGGCAGTCGCGTCAAACATGGTGACCTCCGCGAGACAGGCTCGGATGCATTCGTCATACCGCGGCCCGGTGGGGGACCCGCACCCGAGATTCTCGTGAGGCGAAGCACGTCGTGAGCCCCTCGGGCAGTGAATCCGTTGCGGATCAGCTGAGCTGGGTGGGCAGGACTGGCAAGTGGTTCCGGCACGCCCATGATCTGCTTGGGCGCGTCTATGCGGTGTGCATCACGGTGCGCCTGGCCATGGCGGTGCACGCCATCGTCCTGAACATCCTGGTGGTCTGGCCCGTGGCGCAGAATCGGCCCCTGCTGCTTGTCATCTGTCTGGTGATTGCGGTGTGGACAGTGGTGGTGTCGGTCTGGCTTCGTCGACCACGGCGGCGTACGGCGCCCATCTTCATGGCAGATCTTCTGGTCACCGTGGCGGTTGTGCTGAGTACTTCCCTCGTGGCTGATGGCGCCGACGTTCCACTGACCCTCGCTGCCTACTGGGGCGGCGGCTGCGCCGTGTACGCGGCGATTCTTCTCTCCACACGGCGGGGAATGGTTGAGGCCACGGTGGTGAGTCTCGCGTACTTCGCAGTTCCACCCTTTTTGACGGCCCGGCGGGTGGACGTGGTGGTGCTGATCATCGCCACTTCCTTCTGTCTCGGGGCCCTCATCAGCCAGTTCCGGATGACGCTGGAGGAGCAGGAGCTTCAGCGGATGAGGTCGGCCGCGCTGACCGAGCGGGAGCGATTGGCCCGAATCATCCACGACGGTGTGCTCCAGGTACTCGCCCTGGTGGAGCGTGATGGACCCTCCCTGGGGCCGCGCGGCATGAGGCTGGCCTCCCTGGCGAAGGATTCGGAGTTGCAGCTGCGCACGTTGCTGCGGGATCGAAAGTTCGGTGATGACTCCTCCGGCCCGCTCGTGGACCTGGCGGCGGCGTTGGACAAGTACCAGGGCGCTCGGGTGACGGTGTCCACAATGGCCGGCGAAGTGATGGTGCCGCGCTTCGTGGTGGATGAGGTGGAGGCAACACTCGTCGAAGTGCTCAACAACGTCGACCGTCACGCGGGTCCGGACGCCGCCGTGTGGGTGCTGCTTGACCAGGAGACGGATGACGAGGTCATATTATGGGTGCGGGACAACGGCATTGGCATGGCACCTGAAACCGTTCTGGAAGCCTCGAAGCGAGGCAGGCTGGGGATTCGTGATTCCATCGTGGGACGGATGTCCTCGTTGCACGGTTCTGCCATGCTGAAGTCATCGCCCGGCCTGGGCACCGAGTGGGAACTTAGGTTCCCCGTCGACATGGGGGAGTGAAGGTTCGTGGAACGCAATCGCGTGATGTTGGTGGATGACCACCCCGTGTGGATCGACGCACTGAGTGAGGACCTCACGGAGGTGGGGTTCGAAATCGTCGCGGTCGCCAAAAATGGCACGGAATGCCTGGCCCGTGCCCGGGCCACCCGTCCCCAGGTGGTGGTGATGGATCTGCAGATTCCCGAGCCCGACGGCGCCACCTGCACCGAGTTGCTCATTCGGGAGTTCCCGGACCTGCACGTCCTCGTGATGTCGGCCTCCGGTGAGCGGGAGGATGTCCTGCGGGCCATGCGGGCGGGAGCCAAGGGATATCTGGTGAAGTCGGCTCCCAAGTCAGAACTCATCGACGGTGTGAGGCGCACTGCTGCGGGCGACGCCGTCTTCACCCCCGGCCTGGCCGGTCTGGTGCTGGGTGAGTTTCGGCGCCTCGTCAACGTAGCACGGGCACACAACGAGGAGGGTCCCATCCTGACCAGCCGCGAAATCGACGTGCTGCGCCGCGTCGCCAAGGGGCTGGCGTATCGAGAGATTGCCGAGGAACTGTTCGTGTCCCACCGGACCGTGCAGAATCATGTGCAGAACGTGCTGCGCAAGCTCCAACTCCACAATCGCGTGGAGTTGACGCTGTACGCGATTGACCAGGGTATCCACGACCCCAACGAGTGAGGGACCAAGCGTTTCGTTGAGGTATCCTGACAGCCATGTCACCCATCATGTCCAGGGAAGAACTGCGCGCCCTGCCGCAGGTCCAGCAGCCGTCCTACCCGGACGCCGGGATGTTGGATCAAGCCATCGACACCATGGAGGCCCTGCCCCCGTTGGTGTTTGCGGGCGAGTGCGATGATCTCAGGCTCCAACTGGCCGAGGTGGCCGAAGGACGCGCTTTCCTGTTGCAGGGTGGCGACTGTGCCGAGTCCTTCGAGGCCGTGACAGCCGACAACATCAAGGCCAAGCTGCTCGTGCAACTCTCCATGGCCGTTGTTCTGACCTACGCCGCCCAGGTGCCGGTGGTGAAGGTGGGACGCATCGCCGGTCAGTACGCCAAGCCGCGCAGCAATGGCAACGAGACCCGCGGCGATGTGACGTACCCGTCGTACCGTGGTGATGCCATCAACGGCTTCGATTTCAGCGAGGAATCCCGGGTCCATGACCCACAGCGGCTCGTCCGCATGTACAACGCCTCCGCGGCCACGCTGAACCTGGTGCGGGCGTTCGTCAAGGGCGGCTTTGCCGATCTGCGTGGCGTTCACACGTGGAACCGTGACTTCGTCGGGAACTCCCAGGTGGAAACCGAGTACGAGGAACTGGCGAGCGAGATTGATCGTGCGCTCGCCTTCATGGTGGCCTGCGGTATGGACGATCGAGCACTCTCAACCATCGACTTCTACGCCAGCCACGAGGCGCTCATCCTCGAGTACGAACGCGCCCTGACGCGCGTCGATTCCCGCTCCCAGCAGCTCTACGGGGTGTCCGGCCACATGCTGTGGATCGGCGAGCGGACCCGTCAGCTTGATGGTGCCCATGTGGAACTTCTGCGTCGCGTCCAGAATCCGTTGGGTATCAAGCTGGGCCCCACCACCTCGCCTGCCGACGCCTTGGCGCTGGCGGATCGGCTGGATCCTGACCACATTCCGGGCCGCATCACTTTCATCACGCGGATGGGAGCCAAGAAGGTGCGCGATGTCCTGCCCGCCATTGTGGAGGCCGTCGAGGCATCGGGCCGCAAGGTGGCCTGGGTGTGCGATCCGATGCACGGCAACACCTTTGAGAGCAACAACGGCTACAAGACCCGTGCCTTTGCTGATGTGGTGGAAGAGGTCAATGGCTTCTTCGATGTCCACGACGCGTTGGGTACCTGGCCGGGTGGCATCCACATCGAGCTCACCGGCGATGACGTCACCGAGTGCGTGGGCGGTGTGCACCAGTTGTCCGAGGATGACCTGGGCAGCCGGTACGAGAGAGTGTGCGATCCTCGCCTGA
>CBDTVQ010000213.1:0-4337 GCA_965364045.1 uncultured Tessaracoccus sp.
CCCGGACACGGCCGCGATGCGTCAAAGGTGGCCCTGCTGCGTCTGAGCCTGGAGCTTCAACGTGTGGGCGTCGATCTGCTGGACGTGCAATGGCTCACGCCCCATCTGGAATCGATGGGTGCCCACGTCGTGCCGCGGACGTCGTATCTGGAGTTGCTGGGCGAAGAGCTGGGGCGCACCCACAACAACGCCTGGAGCAGGCCGGAGAGTTCCCGGATGTCCGGGACGGCGCTGCTGTCCATGATGGAAGATGGTTGACATGCCGGAAATGCCAGAGGTTGAGACCATCGCCCTGCAACTCGCTGCACGTACCGCGGGCAAGGTGGTGGTGGCTGGGCATCTCGTGGCTTTCAGCGCCCTGAAAACCTATGCGTTGGGGCTCGAATCCCTGGCAGGGCTGGAGGTCTCCGGTGTCACGCGACACGGAAAGTTCATCGACCTCGAAGCCCAGGGCGTCCATCTCATCTTCCACCTCGCCCGCGCCGGATGGGTCACGTGGCATGCAGAGGTGCCGAGAACGTTGCCCAGACCGGGCAAATCCCCCATCGCCCTGCGTGTCGAGTTCGACGACGGCTCGGGCTTCAGCCTGACCGAAGCTGGCTCACAGCGCCATCTGGCGGTGTACGTCGTCGCCTCGCCCGAGGAAGTGCCGGGCATCGCAGCACTCGGCCCGGACCCGCTGGATGAGAACTTCACGGTGGAGGTGCTCGCAGGAATCCTGCAGTCTGCGGGCAGGGGGCAGGTGAAGGGGGTGCTGCGTGATCAGAAGCTGATCGCGGGGATTGGGAACGCGTTCTCCGATGAGATCCTGCACGCGTCCCGGCTCAGCCCATTCAAACCTGCGAACACCGTCGACGCGGCGGATCTGCACGGGCACATTCTGGCGGTTCTGTCCGGCGCGCTGGAGGCAGTCAGGGGCGTGGACATCGCGAAACTCAAGGACGCCAAGCGCAGTGGGTTGCGCGTCCACGGGCGGGCCGGTGAGCCCTGCGACGTGTGTGGAACCACCATTGCTGAGGTGTCCTTCGCGGACTCCTCCTTGCAGTACTGCCCCGGCTGCCAAACCGGCGGCAAACCCCTGGCTGATCGCAGGATGTCGAAGCTACTGAAGTAGCCCCGGGGCGGCACAGGCCAAGCGTGTGGGGAACGCTTCACGCAGCTCAGGCCTGGTGGCCAACGTGGACTGGACGTGTGAGCGCGACGGGGCGCTGGTGGGTGGCTACGGGCAAAAGGAGGCCCGGCCTCAGGCCGGGCCTCCTCGGGGCGAGGTGGGGGGTACCTCTAGCCCCAGCTGCCCGCATAGCGGGACTCGGTGGCGCGAAGGCCGTCTGGGGTGTTGCTGAGCAGTTCAGGCATGTGCTGCACAATCGCCTGCTGCTTTGCGGCCGAGGCATTCCAGGAACGCTGGACCTCGAAGTAGGCGCTGTGGGAATTGTCATCCCATTGACCAAGAGAAGCGCTGAGTTCGGAATCAAGATCATTCAGGAGGCCAGTCAACTCGTCATGGGCCGCTGTCAGATTTGAAATGCCTTCCTGCATAGCGTTTCTGGAGATCTGGGCTGTGTCGCTCAAGGTGTCGCTCATCGCGGGATCCTGTTCGCCGTCGTCAGCCGGTGAAACTTGGGGCTTGGTGGGCTGTTTCGCCAAGATCTTCTCCGTGGCGCAGGTTGCCGTGAGACGCCTCAATGAGCGAGGTGTGTACCTTGTCCAAATCCTGTTTGACCCTCTCGAACTCGGTGTCGAAATTTGAGTATTCACGCTGGAATGCGGCGGAGGCGTGACCGTGCCAACGGGCCGACAATTGCACCATCTGTCCCTCCAGGCGTTCCTGGAGGGTGTGGATCTGCTGGTGCTTTGCTTCAATCTGTTGGGCAGCCGTGGCCATGGCTGCCCAGTCAGCTGACTTGTCGCCCATGATCATTCCTCTCAACAGATAGGGAGCCCGCTGGCTCTGCGTCAGTGAAGTTCGTTGTCCGGACTCCTTTGTCTCCAATTCCTATATTACGTAGTAATAGGGGGCATGTGAAGCTTTTTCCACCAAGCCGAGTAGCCGTACCTATGCCCGACGGGTAGTAGGTTGCTCCGCTCGCAGGGCAGCGATGATGAAGCGCCCAGGGTGGCGTCAGCCCAGTTGAGGATCCGGCTGGGCACCCAGGTGCTGGACGGTGGCGGCGGAGCACGCCGTTGCGGCAACCATGGCCTCACGCCTGTCGACACCCGCCACCAGCGCGGCTGCCAGCGCCCCGCAGTAGGCATCCCCCGCGCCCGTGGTGTCGACGGCGTCAACCTTCTGCGCAGGGACCTCGAGATCACCCCAGCGGGAGCCGTGCGTGCCAAGGGTAACGAGGACGTTGGTTGCGCGCAGCCCGTCGCCCTCCATGAGTTCGTTCTCCTTCTCGTTCACGATGATGAGGAAACAGGCGTCCAGGATGTCCTGGGGGAGCGGGGCGTAGGGCGCGAGGTTGAGGATGACGCGGGCGCCTCGCGCTGCAGCTGTCATGACAGCCGAGGCAGTGACGTCGAGGGGGAGCTCCATGGGCATGAGCAGGACGTCGGCGGGCCCGAGGTCATGCAGCGCAGCCACCTGGTCTGCATCGACATGGTGGTTCGCGCCCGGAGCCACGACGATCATGTTGTCGTGCTCAGCATTGAGCATGATCAGGGCGGTGCCGGTGGGGACGTCGGGTTCGAGTACCAGCCGGGTGACGTCGACGCCATGGCCAACCAAACGGTCGCGATAGGTGCGCCCGGGATCATCGTCGCCGAGCCTCCCAACGAACAGGGTCTCCGCTCCGGCGCGTGCGGCTGCCACTGCCTGGTTGCCGCCCTTGCCACCGAAGCGTTGAACGATGTCGCCGGCCATCACGGTCTCACCGGTGGTGGGATGGCGCTCCATCTCCACGTAGAGATCCTGGCTGGCGGATCCGAGGACCACCACCCGTCCTGGCTTCTCGGCACTGGTCATGGCCCCTGCCCTCTTTCCGTAGGAGATGTTCCGTCACTCTATTGCGGATCGAAAGCCGCATGTGTCCGACGGCGAAGGAACGGGTTCCGCCACGGGATCTTGGGTGGCGCGAGTCCTGTGACATGCCCGGACGGACTGGGGGCCGTGGCGCTCAGGTGTTGGCACTCGCAGTTCGGCGGTCACTTTCAAACGGGCCCTTCGCCGGAGCCCCTGCTGGATGCACTAGCCTCGACGACGTGCTCGGTTACTTCGGTCCGGCGGGAACTTTCACGCATCAGGCTCTCCTTTCCATCACGGATGAGGAGGCCATTGCTCTGCCCAGCGTCGCCCAGGCGCTCGACGCTGTCCGCTCGGGTGAGGTGGAGCGCGCCGTCGTGCCCATCGAGAACTCCGTCGAGGGAGGTGTGTCCGCCACGCTGGATGAGCTCATTGCCGGTGAGCGCCTGGTGATCGTGGGAGAGATTGTCATCCCCGTGACGTTCGGCCTCTACACGCGGCCCGGCACAAGACTCGCTGACGTCCGGCATGTGCTGACCCATGGTCACGCCCTGGCGCAGGTGCGTCAATGGCTGTCTCGCGAGCTCCCCGACGCACTCGTCACCGCTGCTGGCTCCACGGCTGGCGCGGCCCAGGAAGTGGCTGACCCGGCGTCGAGGCATGACGCTGCGGTCTGCGCTCGGGTAGCGGGTGAGATCTACGGGCTCGACGAAGTGGCCTACGGCATCGAGGACAATCCGGGCGCCGTCACGCGTTTCGTGATGGTGGGCCGGCCGGGGCCTGTTGCAGAGCGGACCGGCACGGACAAGACCACGCTGGTGGCCTACATGCAGGAGGATCGCTCCGGCGCACTCCTGGAGATTTTGGAGCAGTTCGCGGTGCGTGGAGTGAACCTGACGCGCATCGAATCCCGCCCCACCAAAACAGTCCTGGGCAGTTACTGCTTCGCCATCGACGCTGAGGGACACCTGCACGACAATCGGGTGGCCGAGGCGCTGCTGGGGCTGCACCGGATCTGTCGCGGGGTGATCTTCCTGGGTTCCTACGCGCGGGCAGACGAGCAGCGCCCGGATGTGCCCCCGGGCTTCTCCGACGCTGACTTCCGGAGCGCGTCGGACTGGTTGGCGGACCTGGAACGCCCGGCCGGCCCCACCCCCGCCTGACGCGAAATCTCCGCGTCGAACGCTCGTCGACGCCGTTGCCTTGGACGTCCGAGCCCTTGACTGACCGGACACGCCGCATTCAGTGTGCGCCGAATCTTGGATCGGCCGGACACGCGGCATTGACTGTGTGCCGAACCTCGGATCGACCGGACACGCCGCATTGACTGTGTGCCGAACCTCGGATCGACCGGACACGCCGCATTGACTGTGTG
>CBDTVQ010000214.1:0-4335 GCA_965364045.1 uncultured Tessaracoccus sp.
ATGACACTGCCGGGGGACAACGCCAGCAGGTTGCACCCGTCGTCCCACTGTTCCCTCGCGGCGCTGTGGTGGTCCTGATCCGCCGCCAGGAAGCGCACGTTGCTCACTCCGAGCGCCGAAGCGATCGCATGTCCCATGTCTCCCGATTCGTGGGACGTGACCTGCAGTTGGCGTTGTCCGTGCAGCTGCGCGCCGGCGGTCATGGTCCAGGACCGGAGCGCGGGCAGGTCCGCGTACCGCACGAAGGATTCCTCGTCCACCATCGTCAGCACGGTATCGAGATGCATGAACGCCCGGGTGCGGGGCAACTCCAGGACCACGACCTTGCGAATCTCACCGGCATCCAGCAGCCGAGTGGCCAACCGCTCGACGCCGCCCGCGTTGGTCCGCTCTGACAGTCCGACGATGATGGTGTCGTCCCTGGGTACGAGGATGTCGCCGCCCTCCACCGTCGCGGGGCCCTCACCACCGGCCGGAGCGAGGAAGTCGACCTTGCCTGCGAAGAGTGGGTGATGGCCATAGATGGCGTCGTAATGCACCGTCTCCCGCCTGCGGATGCTTCGGTGCATGGAATTCAGCGACACCTTGGATCCCACCCATGTGGAGGCGTCACGAGCGAAGAGATGATTGGGCAGCGGTTCGATTATGTGCTCGCCGGAACCCACGTGTTCCAGCACCACGGAGCGCGGGCATCCTGGGAGCAACTGGGCCTCCTCGCGCGTCATGCCGCCCAGAAGATGGTGCACCAGAGGGGTGTCCTCCATGTCGAGAAACATCTCATTGAGCCATCCGGCAGCCAGCGGCCCGACGTATCGCGCATCAATTGATCGCTCAAGAATCGCCGTCCGTGCCGCGGGGATCGCGACGGTTTCGCGCAGTAGATCCTCCAGCCGGTGCACCTCCACGTCGTGCGCCTCCAGAACGTCGACGAAGAGGTCGTGCTCCTCCTGTGCGCGCTCCACCCAGAGCAACTCGTCGAAGAGGTATCGCTGCTTGTTCTCCGGACCGAGCGACCGCAGTTCCACACCCGGGCGGTGCACCAGCACCTGCTTCAGTGTGTCTACCTCGGAACCCACGTGAAATGACATGTCTCTCCTCAACCCTGCGACGACGACGCCGTCGGCAAGTTTTCCACGAGGAAGCGACCCACAGGTGGGAATCCACTGCAGTCAGTTGGTTTCTCACACCATCACCCGTACCGGCACGACCGCCACTGAGGGACTAGGGTTGTGTCCGTGGATGCCGCAGACGTTATGTCAGACCTGTCCGAAGTGCTGTTCACCTCCGATGAGATCGCCCTGCGCATCTCCGAGGTGGCCGCCCAGATCGACGAGGACTATGAGGGTCGCGAAGTCCTCCTTGTCGGCGTCCTGAACGGCGCGGTGATGGTGATGAGCGATCTGCAGCGCGCCATGACGAGCCACGTGCAGATGGACTGGATGGCAGTCTCCTCCTACGGATCCGGCACGCAGTCAAGTGGTGTGGTGCGCATCCTCAAGGACCTCAACACCGAGCTCGAGGGACGCCACGTGATCGTGGTGGAAGACATCATTGACACCGGTCTGACACTCTCCTACCTGATGAGCAACCTCGCCTCCCGCAAGCCGGCCAGCCTCGAGATCATGACGATGTTCCGCAAGCCGGAAGCAGCGGAGATGGACGTCGAGGTCAAGTACGTGGGCTTCGAGATCCCCAACCAGTTCGTGGTGGGCTACGGCTTGGACTACGCCGGGCGCTACCGCAACCTGCGCGATCTCGGCATCCTCTCCCCTCACATCTACGCCTGAAATCGGACGGTGGGCCCGGTGATTCGCCAGATCGACGTCACGGTGCCCATGGCTGCTCTGGGCCCCGAAGGATTGCCGGCACTGAAAATCGAGCAGCCGCCAGATCTGAGTCCCGCTGACAGGGTTCTCCTTGGCGAGCAAGAGGGTCGAGCACTGGCCGATCGTCCTGCGAGTGCTCTGCCGTACCGTCACCAGAACCACTACGACCGGAAACTGTCGCCTTGTACCGTGCCGGGCATCGAACTCAGCAATGCCCACCTTCGCGCCATCTTTCTTCCAACGCTGGGCGGCAGGTTGTGGAGCCTCCAGGACGTCCATACCGGTGGGGAACTGCTGTTCCAGCCCGACGGGATTCAGTTCGGCAACCTCGCGCTGCGTGACGCCTGGTTTTCCGGCGGTATCGAGTGGAATCTGGGCATGACCGGTCACTGGGGACTGACCTCGGCGCCGGTGGGTGCAGGCATCGTCGAGGTGGACGGCCAGCAGGTGTTACGGCTGTGGGCGTGGGAGCGCCTGACACGGATGGTGTGGCGCATGGATGCCTGGCTGCCGGAGGATTCTTCGTTTCTCTTCACGAGCCCACGGATCACCAATCACCGCGACGACGCAACGCCTTTCTACTGGTGGTCCAACGCGGCCGTGCCGCTGCAGAAGAGTTCCCGTGTGCTCGCCCCAGCCGCAACGGCGGTGTACAACAACTACGCCGGCATGCTGGAGAGGGTGGACTACCCCGACACCGCCGACCGCTCCCGGCCGATCGCAGCCCCGCAAGCAGTCGACTACTTCTTCGACACCGCCACCGACGATGGCGCACCACACCCGGCACCGTGGGTGGCGGGAGTCACTGATGAGGGGCCTGGGTTGCTGATGTCCTCCTCACCTGAACTGCGCGGCAAGAAGCTGTTCGTGTGGGGAAATACGCGCGGTGGGGGGAAGTGGCAGGACTGGCTCAACGGCACCGGCCGCTACTACGAACTCCAGTCCGGATGGGCCCGCACGCAGAAGGAGCACATCTCCTTGGAGGGCGGGGCCACCGCATCATGGGTGGAGTCCTTCGGGGCGGTCAACATCGATCCGCTGGCAGAGCACTGTCCGGCGAGCAGGAGCGTGGAGGAATTGCTCCCCCTGGCTGGAATGGCTCAAGCTGCAGTTGTCTTCGCCCACGCTGTCAACGAGGCGCCCACAGTGCTGCACATGTCTGACGGCTGGGGGCGCGTGGAGGTGGAAGCGGGCTTCCTGCTCCACGATGATGCCACTCCTTTCGACCGGGCCACGCTCGATGCCGAGCAACAGGCATGGCTGGCCGTGGCCGGAGGTGCGTCGCCGTCCACCGTGCTCGACCGGTCGCCACAAACCGGATCGGAGTGGGAGGGTGCAGTGCTCCGCGCCGCGCCCGGCGCTCGACGCTCATTGCACCTCGGTTATGCACAATGGGCCAAAGGGAAGCGCCAGTTGGCCGAAAAGCATTGGCGTGAGGCACTCGACGGCGAGAGCGGCAACGCCATGGTGCTGCACGCCCTGACCATCTGTTCCGAGGATGGCTGGGATGCCTTTGACTTTGCCGAGAGGGCACACGAGGCGGCTCCAGAGGACGACGACCTGCTTGTGGAGTACCTCCAACGGGCGTCCACGGTCCCGACACTCGTCACCTCCGTCGTCGAGAGGCTTGGGGCAGACCGGCAAGAGTTGCCGCGTGTCCGTGTGGCGACTGCACGGGCCCTCGTGGCGCAGGGACGCCTCGCCGAGGCCAGAGACATCATCGACACGTTGGAACTTCCCAACCTGAGGGAGGTCAGCACCGAGTTGGCCGACGTGTGG
This sequence comes from uncultured Tessaracoccus sp., assembly GCA_965364045.1. Taxonomy (GTDB): domain Bacteria; phylum Actinomycetota; class Actinomycetes; order Propionibacteriales; family Propionibacteriaceae; genus Arachnia. The sequence continues at coordinate 3,606 of CBDTVQ010000214.1, forward strand.
GCGGACTATGCCGCAGCGGCTGGCATCGTGGATCCGTTGCCTGAGCACCTCGATTTCGCGATGGGCTGAGCCCGGCGAGTGTGGCTGCACTGCGAAGGTCCGCGGGGGCGTCGCTGACCGCTGGTAGTCTTCACCTGCCATATTACTTACCCTGAGATCGCGGGATTGCGTTGCAGAAATTCATGAAGAGCCCCATGAGCTGGCTGGCGTGGGTGGTCATTGCCATTCTGGTCTTCGCCATCGGGTCGCAGGCCATCGGCGCGGTCATCGGCCACAAGGACAAGCCCACCTCCGAGGTGATCGCGCTCCTCGAGGGCAGTGAGAAGCTGCGCGAGGCCACGATGATCGACGGCGAGCAGCTCGTCCAGATCACCACTGACAAGGGCGAGAAGTTCCAGACGGCCTGGGTGGGTGACCAGAGCGCTGATTTCATCGAGTTGCTCAACAAGCGAGTCACGGCCGGCACCCTGGACAAGTGGGTGGCCACCAATCCCAGCCCGGGCATCCTGACGACGCTGCTCTACACGATCTTCCCGTTCATCCTGCTCATCGGTGGTTTCATCCTGGTGATGCGGTTGATGTCCAACAGTCCCGGTGGCGGACCCATGTCCTTTGGTAAATCCAAGGCGAAACTTGCCACCAAGGACACACCCAAGACGACTTTCGCAGACGTGGCCGGCGCCAATGAGGCGGTGGAGGAGCTCGAGGAGATCAAGGAGTTCCTCGCCGA
>CBDTVQ010000215.1:0-4296 GCA_965364045.1 uncultured Tessaracoccus sp.
AGAATTGACAGTTATCAGCCTATCGTCTCGGCCCACGGGGCTGGCAGGCGGGCTGGCAATGGACAACCGAACTGCTGAAGCAGTCAGTGAGGAGCGCTCAGATCAACTTGTCGAGGCCGCTGACGTCCACCCGCACCCGCCCGAGCGAGCGGGCGCTGGTGGCGGAATCGATGGCCGAGGGTGAGGCATCCACGAAGCTCAACGGAATGCGGACCGTACGGTCCCCCGTCGCCTCCATGATCAGGCGTGGACCGGCTCCCAAACTGCCGCCGACGATGCGCAACGCATTGATCTCCGGCCAGGTGGCCCGCATCGGTTCCGGGTGGACGAACTCGATGCCTGCCGCATCGATGTAGAAGGCGTCGCCGTGTCCAATGGAGGCCAGATCCTTCTTGGCCCGGTGCAGGCCCACGACAGCGATCGTCATCCAGGTGGCCGTGGAGGCCAACCAGAGTGCAACCAATCCGACGACGAGCCCTGCGCTCCAACCGGGGTTCAGAAAAACAAGGATGCCAATGAGCAGGGCCAGCGAGATGAACGCCGAAATGATGCGCATACGAAGTGCGGAGCGTCTGCGGGCGACGCGTGCCGCGGTGGGCAAGGGCGTCAGTCCGACGGCAAAACGCTCAGGCAGCATCTGCCCATCGTATCGGCAGCGCGGTGGGCCATCAGAGATGTGGGCCGCCCCATCTGTGCTGGAGGGACCAGTGGTACATGGCGATGGCGGCCGCAGCGCCGGCGTTCATGGATCGGGTGGAACCGTGTTGGGTGATCGCGACGACTGTGTCGCAGCCCGCCACCATCTTCTCGGTCAGGCCCGGACCCTCGGAGCCGAACACCAGACAACTCTGCTCTGGCAGATCGGCGGTCTCCAGAGGAACTGAACCGAGCAGGTTATCCACGCCGATCGGTGTCACGTTCCGCTCAGCGAGCCACCCCAGCAGCGCGGCTTCATCCTCGTGGTGATGGATGTGGAGGTAGCGGTCGGTAACCATGGCGCCGCGCCGGTTCCAGCGCCGTCGCCCCACGATGTGAACGGCGGCGACGTTGAAGGCATTGGCGGTACGCACCATGGAGCCGATGTTGAAATCATGCTCCCAGTTCTGGATGGCGACGTGCAGAGCAGCCCGGCTCCGGTCCAGGTCCGCGACGATCGCCTCCAGACGCCAGTAGCGATACTCGTCCAGGACGTTGCGACGATCACCGTCGCGCAACAGTTCGGGGTCCAGGTGCGCCTCGTCCGGCCATGGCTCGGGATGCGGTCCCACGCCGACTGTGGGCGCCGTCGGATCCTCGGCGGCTGGGTCCCCGGCCGCAGGGTCCCGACTCACGAGATCCCCTCTCCCGACGCGTCAGACTCAGCGGGGGCGACGGCGACGCTCCGGGACATCTTCTGGTCCACCGCCACGAGCACCAGCACGCCGACGGCTCCAACGACCGCGAGGAGTAGCACCCAGGGCCAGTTGCCATCGGGCGCGAGCACCGCACCGGTGTTGTCCTGCCAGGGCCACAGCGCTCGAAGGGATCCCAGCATCAGACCCGCCATTGCCACCATGGTGAGGGTGTGGTGGTGATGCAGCAGCCAGTGGAGCCCCTTCACGAACACCGCGAGTCCCAGGACAGCGCCAGCGGCGAAGACCCCGATGTAGCCCAGGTCGCGGTCCGCGACGGCGCCCAGCGTCGGCTCATAGAGACCGAGCACCAGCAGCAGGAAGGAGCCGGAGACGCCTGGAAGGACGAGGGCACAGATGGCCAACGCCGCTGCGGCGAAGACCAGGAGCTGGGAAGGATTCTCCGCGGGAACGGCTCCACCCTGCGACGTCAGGATGAATGCCGCGACAGCCAGGACAATGAACACCGCAGCGACGCGGAGACGCGCGCCGCCACTCTGGATCTTCCTGCGGTCCACCAGCAGCAGGGGGACGGTCACAGAGGCCGCCACCATGCCGAGGAACAGTCCGCGCGACAATTCCGGCTGGGTCTCCACGAAGTGCTTCATGACCCCTGCCATGGTCACCACCGCGGCACCCATTCCCAGAAGGAGGGGGACGATAAGCGTCCACTCGGCGCGCGCGAACTCGGTGCGAAAGCTGCGCAGACGCTCAGGCCCGGTGACAAGCTTCCGGGCTGCCGTGACGACGTGGTTGGCAGAATCGATGATGCGGACGTAAACACCCAGGATGAGTGCGATCGTGCCGCCGGAAACGCCAGGCACCAACTCGGCGAGACCCATCAACGCCCCACGAACTACGTGAGTGATGATGGACAACGGCGTAGCCCTCGGGAGCCGGTCGGCTTCCGGTGCGTCGGACTCAGGGGTTTCGAGGGTCATGCGTCAAGCCTTCTTCGAGGAGGAGAGATCAGTACAAGACGCTACAGCCTTCTGCGGCATCGACGGATTGTGTGGGCCCTGGGTGCCGGTCCACCAGCAGCCAGGGCCCACACAAATGGGCCGACTGGATCAGGCCGCCACCGAAACCGAGCGGCTCACGGCTTCGCGACGCTGTCAGACTGGCCCCAACCCGGTTCAGTGGCGCGCTGACACCTACATTCCTCAGCTGCGCCAAGGGTCAGGCGTGTTTGGAAACATCAATTGCCGCTGTTGAGGTGGTGCCGTGAGGATCCGATGATCCCAGTAACCCGGCCCGAGCCAGGCCGAGCGTCGCCCCTCAGATGCCGGCAACAGGGACGCCCTTGTCAGTCAGCGTGGTGGCCAGTTCGACTGTGCCCTGTCAATCGCGGGATTGTCCTGTCACCAAAGGCACCCGGAAAGCAGAGAGCGACCCACTCCTGTTGGGATGGGCCGCTTCCGATGGATCCATTCAATCAATGGTTGCCCTGCGGTGGCTGCTGTCCTTGTCCACCCTGCTGCTGCGGCGGTGGCGTCGACTGCTGCCACTGGGGCTGCTGCTGCGGCTGGCTCACCGGCGGTGCCGGGTACGGCTGGTTGAACTGCCCCGGGTTGGGCAGAGCGTTGGAGCTCTGGTCACCCTGACCGACGCCCGGGCGCGACGAGATCTCACCGAAGTTCACCGACGGGGCCTGGCGAACCATCGCGTCGTTCACTTCGAAGTACGTGGCCTTCTCGAACTTCGCGAAGCCAGCGACGATGTTGCTCGGCACGGTTTCCAGCTTGGTGTTGTAGTCGCGCACGTTGGCGTTGTAGAAGCGGCGGCCAGCTGCGATGCGGTCCTCGGTGTCCGTCAGCTCACGCTGCAGTTCGAGGAAGTTCACGTTGGACTTCAGATCCGGGTATGCCTCCACCGAGACGATCAGGTTGCGCACCGCCTGGCCCAACTCCGATTCGACAGCGGCACGCTGCTGGCTGGGCGCGCCATGGGACTCGCTGGCCAGTTGGGCAGCCGTGTTGCGAAGCCTGGTCACCTCTTCCAGCGTGTTGCGCTCATGCGCCGCGAAACCGCGGACGGTCTCGATCAGGTTGGGGATGAGGTCATAGCGACGGTTGAGTTCGACGTCGATCTGGCGCCATGACTCCTGGATGAGGTTGCGGCCCTTGACGAAGCCGTTGTAGACACTGACGCCCCACAGCACGGCGATGAGGCCAATGGCGACGATGATTCCAATGATGACGAGCAGAGTTCCCACGATGACTCCTTGAGGTTGATACGAGCACAACGGTAGCTTGTAGCGCCGCTCAGAGACCGAGATCAGTCAGGCCGAGCGCGTACCGGTATTCCAGACCGGCCTCGGCGACGCGCTCTGCGGAGCCGGTATCGCGATCGACGACCACTGCGACAGCCACCACCTCACCGCCCGCCTCGCGCACGGCTTCAACTGCGGTGAGCGCGGATCCGCCCGTGGTGGAGGTGTCCTCCACCACCAACACCCGGCGACCGGCCACCTCGGTGCCCTCGATGCGGCGCTGCAGGCCATGGCCCTTGGCGCTCTTCCGCACGACGAAGGCGTCCAGCCGTGAACCGCCAGCCGCTTTGGCGTGCAACATGGCGGTGGCGACTGGGTCCGCGCCCAGCGTGAGTCCGCCAACGGCGTCGAAATCGAGATCTGAGGTCAGTTCAAGCATGACCCGTCCCACCAGCGGTGAGGCCGCGCCGTCGAGGGTCACCCGACGCATGTCCACGTAGTAGTCAGCCTCCTTGCCACTGGCGAGCGTCACTCTGCCGCGCACGATGGCGAGGTCCTTGACATGAGAAATGAGAGCGTCTTTGTCGTTCATTTGGCCTCCGCTGAAACGAGTTTGCCGAACGCGACGGAGCGGTCCGGGGAATGGAAGAGATCCTCACAGGTGGTCAGGGTGATGAGCGATTCGGTGGGCTG
>CBDTVQ010000216.1:0-4286 GCA_965364045.1 uncultured Tessaracoccus sp.
CTCGTTCTTGGTCCGGACGAAGACGATCATGCCCTCGAAGTTCTCCACCTCGAGGATGCGCGTGAGGGCGTCGACCTTCTGGGGGTAGGACACCATCAGGTATCGCTGCGTGATGTTGGGGGTGGTCTGCTTGGAGGCCTTGACCGTGACCTCAATCGGGTCATCCAGGTACTTCTTCGAGATGCGCCGGATCTGGCTCGGCATGGTGGCTGAGAAGAGAGCGACGTGCTTGTCCGCGGGGGTGTCGGCCAGAATCGTCTCGACGTCTTCCGCGAAGCCCATCTTGAGCATTTCGTCAGCCTCATCGAGCACGAGAAACCGCAGCTCGGAGAGATCCAGTGTGCCCTTTTCAAGATGGTCCATGATCCGGCCGGGGGTTCCCACGACCACGTGGACACCGCGGCGCAGTGCACTCAGCTGGACGCCATAGCCCTGCCCGCCGTAGACGGGAAGTACCCGAACGCCGGGCATCTTCGCTGAGTAGCTCTCGAATGCCTCGCACACCTGTAGGGCCAGCTCCCTTGTGGGCGCGAGCACCAGCGCCTGGGGAGTTTTCTGCTTCGGATCGAGCTGGCTCAGGATCGGCAGCGCGAACGCCGCCGTCTTGCCCGTGCCGGTCTGGGCGAGACCGACAACGTCTCGTCCCTGGAGCAACGGCGGGATGGTGGCAGCCTGGATGGGCGAGGGGTGTTCGTAGCCGAGATCCCGCACCGCACGGACAAGGCGTTCGTCCAGACCGAAGTCCGCAAACGTTTCTTCATCCCCGATACCCTCAGGTCCATCCGCTTGGGGCGTCACAGAAGGCTCTGGTGCGTCGGATGGGTTGGTTGTACTCTCGTCGCTCACCCCATGACGGTAGTGCGTGCGAGCTCTTATCGCGAGCCCTGCCCACAGAATATGGGCACAGCAGTCAGATCAGGCGTCCAGGAATTCGAGCCATTCGCGGACGGCGAAGGTGGCGCGGACATCGTCCTCGTTGTAATGGAGGACCCGCGTGCGCGCTGCAGATCGTTGTTCAGGCTCGGGGGAATCCAGGGCGCTCTGGTACCAGGTTTGTGATGCGAGGCCGTTGGGCTCATCATCGCGCCAGACGAAACCGGCGCCCTTGGTCGCCACCACTTTCAGACCCAGTCCATCGACAGCCACCATGGAATCGCGTACGTACTGGAAGAGGTCAACGAAGTGCTCGCGCACCAGTGAGCAGGCCTGTACCAAGTCCGGGTGCTGGCTCCGCTCTGCGAGCCGGCGCATGTGAACCGTCTCGTAGTCGCTGTAGTGGTAGACGCGAAGCCCCGGGTGCGCCCGCACCATCCCGAGCAGCCACCGGGCGAACGAAGCCGCCAGTTCCACCTCCGTGTCCGGGGAGAGAGCATCGAATGAGCTCTCGTGGTGGAACCACTGTTCCCCGGTCGTTTTATTCGTGACCAGGGCGCCCCACAGGTAGGTGATGTCACCCTCGGCGGTCTCGATGTCGAAATCAATCTCCACTTCGGCGCGCGGGACACCGATCGGTTCATCCGAGAGGCGTTCCAGTGCCACGCCGTCGGCCAGCATGCGGGCACGCCGTGCAGCCTGACGCAGCCGGGAGGCGGATCGATCCCGGTGGGAGGTCAGCGGTAGGTAGGCCGGCAGGATCTCCTCAACGTCCACCCCTGCGAGCTCGTGAACCGTGCGGATCCCGAGCGACACGAGCGTCTGTAGCTCCCGGACGTCGAGGGGTGCCTTGGAGATCCTCAGGGAGAGATCGTCATCATCCATCTGTTTGCGACAGGTGTCCCACCAGGCACACCATTCGCACTCGCGGATGCGGATGGGGCGGACGACGGGTTGGAGATTCGGGTTCTTCGCCAGCGCCTCCGCCTGTTGAGCAACATGTACGCGGAAGCCATGCTCGTGGTCATAGCGCTCAAGTGCTGAGCGCAGCCGATGCCCGCTGCTGGCCGTGCGGGAGAAGGTACGGATGAAGCGGGTGTCCAGCGGCACCCAGGCAATGACGGTCCCGTTGCCGTCCGCAGGTAACCTGTCCGTGCCAATGACACCCGCCAGACGATCGGCGGAGGCGTGTCCACATGCCTCCAGCAGCCGCCAGTGGTGCGCCAGTTCGAGCAGAGCGCCTTCTCGACGGGTGCGGTACCGAAGATCTGTCAGCGGGGAGCGTGAGGTCACGTCGTCCAGGGTGGAGCGTGCAAGATCGGCGCACCCCATCTGCTTCTCCAGCACCCGGTACGGCTTGATCCTCACGGGCATGTATCCGGGGCGCCCGTCGGAAACATCCGCGCCCCGCACGAGGAGATCGGGCCGGCCACTGCGATGGGCCTCAAGATCAAGAGGGAGAACTCCATCGACGATGATGGAAGCCCCGTCCTCCATGGCGGCAACGCAGGCCGTCTCGAGCTCCGTCCATCCGGCTCCGTCCTGTCGGAGCTTCCGTAGATCCACCACGCCGGCGTTGCGGTGGACGATGGCGCTCAGCGTCACGTCGTGAAAGTCTCTGCCGCCGTCAAAGGACTCGCGCAATGACTCGTCCAGGGGTGCCGTTGGCTTCTCAAGCGTGGGATTGAAGGCATTGTGTGTTTTGACCGGGCAACTGCGGGCGGCGTAGGCATCAAGGACGAAGTGATTCATCACTGGTTCCAACCGCGGTGCAGCGCCACGATCCCACCCGCCAGGTTGGTCCACTCGACGTCGCGCCAGCCGGCTTCAACCATCACTTCTGCGAGGCCGTCCTGGTTCGGCCACGCGAGGATCGACTCCGCGAGGTAACCGTAGGCTGCGGGATTGCTGGAAACCTTGGCGGCCAAGGGCACAATCCTCAGCGCCACCTGTTCGTAAAGCCATCGAAATGCCGGATTGGTGGGAGTGGAGAACTCTGCAATGACGACACGTCCGCCGGGCTTGGTCACACGAAGCATCTCCTGTAGCGCCGCCGTGGTGTGCTCCACGTTGCGCAGCCCATAGGAAATCGTCACGGCATCAAAGGATGCGTCAGCGTAGGGGAGTTGTAGGGCATCACCTGCGACGAAGTGGAGCCCAGGCTGCTGTTTCTTGCCCACCCGGAGCATGCCCATGCTGATGTCCGTGGGGAACACGGCAGCCCCTGCCTCGGCGAAGGGTGCGGACGAGGTGCCTGTTCCTGCTGCGAGGTCCAGGACGCTCTCACCCGTTTCGGGTGCGATGGCTGCGATTGTCCGGCGTCGCCAGCCACGGTCCAGCCCCAAGGTCAGCACGTCGTTCAGGAGGTCGTAGCGCTTGGCCACGCCATCAAACATTGCAGCCACCTCTGTTCGACGCTTGCCCAGGGTTGCGCGTGTGTTCTCCATGCTGGTCACTTTAGCCGCCGACGGTCACCGGTTTTCCTGGGGTAGCCGGCCGTCCCTGCCAGTCCCTGACCCGTTCAGCCCAGCGTGGCGAGAACATCCCGACGGCCAAGTCCACCGGGGTGCCAGGTGCCGATGAGGTGGGCATCGGCTATGGGCCAGATGCCGTCCAACGCACGAAGGACAAGAGGGATCCCGGACAGTGCATGACCGCTGACGGAGCCGGTGCCCTTCACCGCGATGGTGTGTTCCCGTACCTCGTCGGACCCCTCGGCGAGGATGTCGGCGTCCACATCAGCCTCGCGGATCACGCGTGCAAGTTCAGCCATGTACACGGGATCGCTGGGGGCGTCATAGCAGTAGCGGATACCCAGCACTGAGTGCTCCAGTGTGCCGATCAGGCTGCCGTCATCCAGGGGGGCGGCGCGCCACGTCACGGGGATGTGGAACAGGGAACCCGCGGAATCAATGATCATGCAATCGAGACCCACTTCTCCGTCCGGGTCAACGAATCGAAAGGCGGCCACGCGTTCGAGTTGCAGGGGATCCCCGCTGAACCACTCCTGATCCGAAAGCCATTCGGAGAGAAGTTCCATTTTTCCCGGGGTCAGCTTTGCCGCGGGATGGACGTGCGCAGTGCCACTCATGGGGATTCCTCCTGTTTGCCTGACGGGGACAGGTGCAACACGGTACTGCCTGGAGAGGGTGACATCGCGGCTGCATTGGGGACCACGGGGAAGATGGTGAACAATGGCCCCGTGGCTAAACGTGAGCAGGTCCTGAAGGTTGAGAAACTGAAGAAGGCCTATGGACCGGTAGTGATCATCGATGGATTCGATCTGGCGGTGCACGCCGGGGAGGCAGTGGCACTCACCGGACGAAATGGTGCAGGAAAGTCCACCGTGCTCCGTTGTCTCGTTGGTGCTGACCGGCCGGATGATGGCGCCATCTCCGTGTGCGGTATCCGGA
>CBDTVQ010000217.1:0-4250 GCA_965364045.1 uncultured Tessaracoccus sp.
CCACGGCCACGGGACGAGGGCAGGCGAGCATGTCGGCGGTGATGGTGTGCCCGCCCGTGCCGCGGCAGGTGACGATGACATCGGCGTGGTGCAGGGCGCCGGAGAGGTCATCCACGGACACCAGTTGGTGTGACTCGGCGAAAGCCTCACCGCGTCCTGAGGTGGAATGAACGCTCAGGTGGCGGGCTCCGCGGGAACGTGCCGCGCTGATCACCGCTCCGGCGAAGGACCCGGTGCCGACGATGAGCACGCGCTGGGCTGACCAGTCGAGTGGACCGAGCATGTCGAGACCCTCGGAGACGACGGAACGGCCGGCCGCGTGCAGAGAGGTCTCGCGAGCGATCCGTCGCGACGTGCGCAGTGCCTCCTCCACGAGCGTGGTGAGGACCGGGCTGGCCTGTGCACTGTCCTGGGCATCGTTGAGGGCCCGACGGATCTGTCCCGCAATCTCGCGCTCTCCCACCACCATGGACTCAAGCCCTGCGGCCACACGGAACAGGTGGGTCAGTGCTTCGTCGCCCTCCAGGACATCCCATGCGATGGGTTCGGGACCAAGGCGCGCGAGTCGCAGTTGTGCGTGGGCGGTGGAAAGCTCGGAGGCATCCACCAACAGCTCGACGCGGTTGCAGGTTGCCAGCAGCACGACGCCATCAACGTCTCGGGTTCCGCGCAATTCGGCGGCGACCCGGGGGGCGATTTCGGAAGCACGGGACACCTCGGCCAGGCCGTGGCGGTCGTGCTGGACGGAGAAGATTCGGAGGTTCACGATCGATCCAGTGTTACACGGCTTTTTGGATAAGGCAGAATCGAATACGTGACTTCCTCAGACGCGCCCCTGCTGCTCCAGGCCTTGGCCGGAAACCGGACCGACCGCCCGCCGGTGTGGTTCATGCGACAGGCCGGGCGATCCCTCCCGGAGTACCGGGATTTGCGACGGGGCGTCGCCATGTTGGAGGCCTGTTTACGCCCAGACATGGCGGCCGAGATCACACTGCAGCCTGTGCGTCGACACAAGGTGGATGCGGCCATATTCTTCTCCGACATCATGACCCCGCTGAAGCTGGCGGGGGTGGATGTGGACATCGTCGCAGGTATTGGTCCGGTAATAGAACATCCAGTCCGAACGGCGGCTGATGTCGACGCACTCGTGACCCGGGAGATTGACGACGCCAGCCCCATCTCGGAGGCCATCGCCCTGGTATGCCGGGAGTTGGGGGATCCGACGCCACTCATCGGTTTTGCAGGTGCCCCCTTCACGTTGGCGGCGTACCTGGTGGAGGGGCGTGGCACACGCGACCATCTGGCTGCCCGCGCCATGATGCACGCCGATCCCGAGGCCTGGCGTCGGCTTCTTCAATGGTGCGGCCGTATTTCCGGAGAATTTCTCCAGGTGCAGGTGGACGCAGGCGCCCGGGCCGTCCAACTCTTCGACTCCTGGGCTGGATCGCTGTCCCGAACCGACTACGTCGAGTACGTCGCGCCCCACTCCGCGTCCGCACTGGCCGCCGTCGAGGGGCGCGTCCCACGCATCCACTTCGGCACGGGCACCCGCCATCTGCTCACGGACATGGCGGCGTGCGGCGTCGAGGCCATGGGCATCGACTACCGCACACCGCTCGACGAGGCCGCCGAAGTCCTCCCCGGCCTGCCACTGCAGGGAAACATCGATCCTGCGCTGCTCAACGCAGGCTGGGATGCACTCGAAGCGCACACTCGTGACGTCGTGGAGCGGGGACGGAGCGCCCCCGGACACGTGGTCAACCTGGGCCATGGCGTGCCGCCCACCACTGATCCTGAGGTGCTGACCCGCCTCGTCGACCTGATCCACTCGCTATGAGCACTGTTGTCATCGGGGGCGGCCTGGCCGGGCTGGTCGCTGCCCGCGAACTCCTCCGCACAGGTGAGGTGGTGGATCTGTTCGAGGCAGCCGAGCATCTAGGCGGTTTGGTGGCGCCCATACGCATGGGTGACACCGTCGTCGACGGCGGCGCCGAGGCCTTTGCAGTGCGCACCAACATCGTGAGCGACCTCTGCGCCGAGTTGGGCCTCGAGGTGGCCGAGCCTCAGGGGCAGCCGCACATCTGGTGGCCCGAGGCCCCGCACCGTTGGCCCATGGCCAATGGGGTGCTGGGCATCCCCGGGAGCCTGGAGGATCCGTCAATCGCTGGTGCGCTGACACCCGACGAGCTGGCCGAGGCCGCCCGGGACCTGCGGATGGGCGGAGACGTGGCTGCGGAAGAGGTCCTGCTCGGTCCCCTTGTGGAGGCCCGACTTGGCGCAGCGGTGGTGGAACGACTCGTTGAACCGATCACCCGGGGCGTCTACGGACGCTCACCCCATGAAATGGATCTGGACCGCATGGCGCCCGGCCTGCGGGATGCGATGCGAGAGCATGGTTCACTGGTGGCCGCAGTCTCTGCCATCCGCAAACCCGGCGCTGCCGCCATCGCACAGCCCGTAGGTGGCCTGTTCCGGCTGGTCGAGGCCCTGGCCGCCGACATTGAAGAGCTGGGCGGCCGGATCCACGTGGGCCACCCACTCATCGAATGGGATCACGGTTCCGTCGGCTGGGAGATACGTACCAAGGCTGGCACCATCCGTGCGGATCGAGTGATCCTTGCGGTGGACGGACCTGCGGCCGGGGAACTGCTGGCGTTGCTCGGTGAATCGGTGGAAGTGCCGCCCACACACCCAAGTTCCCAGGCGGTTGTGGCCCTGACGCATCCGAACATCGCGACAGGGCCGGTGGGCTCGGGCGTCATCGTCGGTCGACGCGACGACGCTCTCGTGGCCCGGGCGCTGACCCACTACTCGCTGAAGTGGCCGTGGGCTGCACAGGATGGTCAGCACATTCTGCGGCTCGCCTACGCTGCTGCCCCTTCGCAGACACAGGTGTTGGCGGATGCGTCGCTGTTACTGGGGATCCACCTGACCGACGACGATGTGAGCGGCTTCGAGGTGCTCCACTGGGAGATGCCGACGGCGCTCACGCCCGAGGCGCACTCCGCGCTGGTGCAGAAGCTGCTGAAGTATGAAGGACTCGCTGTGACCGGAGCCTGGGTGGCTGGCAACGGGATTGCCGCCGTGGTCAAGGCTGCCGCTGAGGTGGTGGCATGAAGCTCCGGCTCGGAACACGCGCCTCGACACTGGCCGTGACGCAGTCCACCCACGTGGCCGAGGCTCTGCGGGCACTTGGACACGAGGTGGAACTCGTGCGGATCACGACGCGCGGCGACAGGATGCGCGGGTCGCTGATGGCGCTGGCAGGGCTGGGCGTCTTCGCCGCGGAGCTGCGTTCAGCCCTCCTCGGCGGAGAGTGTGACTTCGCCGTCCACTCACTGAAGGATCTTCCCGTGGAGCGTGTTCCGGGGCTCGTGATCGCGGCGATTCCCGAGCGGGAAGATCCTCGCGACGCCTTGTGTGCGCGAGACGATCTGCGGCTCATGGGTCTGCCGATGAATGCCCGCGTTGGCACCGGCTCACCCCGTCGCGTGGCACAGCTGCGCGGCATCCGGCCTGATCTGGAGTACGTCGACATCCGGGGAAACATCGACACCAGGCTGTCCCGGGTGGCGCCCGGCGATCTCGACGCCGTCGTGCTCGCCGCGGCGGGCCTCAACAGGCTGGGGCTGCAGGGGCGCATCACGGACGTGTTGAACATCCTGCCCTCACCGGGACAGGGGGCGTTGGCGCTGGAGTGCCGTGAGGGCGACAGTGAGGTGCGAGAAGCGCTCGCCGCACTGGAGCATGCGGATACGCGCGTGGCCATCACGGCTGAACGTGAGTTGCTGCGGGCGCTGGGCGGCGGCTGCGCCGCACCCATCGGAGCTCTCGGGGCGCCTGCGCTGTCGTCAGGCTCGTTTGAATCCTCCACCCGTACAGTCGGTGCCGGGCAACCGTCGCCGGACCTGAGCGCAGGACCCGCGTCCCGCAGCACGGGGGACGGCAGGGATCCTGACAAGCCACATCTCACCGGCGGTGTGTTCGCCATGGACGGCACCCGAAACCTGATCCTGTCGGTCTCGATTTCCACCCCGGAAGCTGCTGGCCAGTGGATCGCGCAGGAGTTGGTGATGCGGGGTGCGGAGGAGATCTGTGACATCTCTGCCACCCGTGAGTCGCGGCTGGACGACTTCCATGAGGATCGGCCCGAGGACACCCAGGAAGACATCTTCCGGGACATCCAACGGGACGTGTTCGCTGGCAAGGATCTCTGGCCACGTGGACACGAACTCCGCAACACCCGCGTG
>CBDTVQ010000218.1:0-4245 GCA_965364045.1 uncultured Tessaracoccus sp.
ACCAACCGGTTGGAATCCAATAGTCAGAGTCTCCACAGAACCCAGTGCGGTTCACTCTGAGATCGTCGCCGGGCTTGCGACGCTGCCGTCGCTGGTCAGCAGCTCCAGCACCCGTCCGACTGCGTCCACGCGGGACTCATCCGTGACCAGCGCCGCGGCCTCCAACGAAATTTCTGCACGTGTGAGAACTTGCAGGCGCGCTACGGCGGTGCGCAACAGCTCGATCTCTCTATCCAGTTCCCCGCGACGACCCCATCGCGTCCTCAAGGCGGGCCAAGGCCGTGTCGAGCGCCGCGGTCAGGTTCGAGTCTTCCTTCACCAGCCGCTCCAGACGTGACGAGACGCACAATCTTGCGTCTTGGATTGTGCCATACGCTGTGAGCGCTGGGGTCAGAGGTTGCTTGTGTGAGGCGAGATGAGCACATTGCGGTCCGAGGACATTGCGGGCAGGATGGGTCGATGACCGTCGCGAGTGTCAAACAATGTGGTGCACTCGCGACCAACGCGAAGGATTCCGAGACGATCGCCTAGCGCAGCGAGACCCACTCGCTGTACACATTCTGTACACACGAGGTCAGGAACCGATGAGAAGCGTCGATGGCCTACGTTTTGTGTTTCAGCAGTTCAGACCGTGTTTGACGAGACACACCGGGACGCGTCGACACACGCCGGGACGCGCTGAGCGAACTTGAAACCCGTTGTGCTCCTGGTTAGTGGGAGTACGCCTGTCGGGTGGGTCGCTTGGGCACGGGCTTGGGCACGGAATTCGGGGGACGGGGCGGATTGAGCGTGCCCATCGCTGCTTTCGAGGGGCTGCTCTACGAGAGTGGAAAGAGCGGTTAGGCAGGCGCCGACTCCTGTGAGTCGTCGACCGGGCAGGTGTCAACGCGCTCTCCATTGCCCAAGCCTGGATCAATGGTCGCCCCCAGCCCGTCTACGCAGGTCGTAACCACGACCTCGCGTCCAGTCGCAGGCGGGCGTTCACCGATCCATGCCGGTCCAGCGTCGACCATGCGCTCTTGGTGAACCTCGGGTTGCGGGACTGCCGATGGCTCTGGATCGGGTACTGCCGGGGGCCGGATTTGCTCGGGCGTGCCGAACGTAACGGCGCGGTTGCTTGGCGCGGGGCTCGTGATCACTGCGTGGGAATCCCGCAATGGCGCGGCAATCCGCCCCACCTCCGGCCCGGACTGAACCAGCGCTGGCATGACCAATGCGACCGCGATGGCCACCGGTGCCACGGTTGCCGCTCGCCGACCGACCCGGCCAAGCAGAACGGCCAGGACGGCCGCGGCCGCGCGCATTGCCGTTCGGATTCGGTGCAGCAGCACGCGGGTAGCACCGCCGGTCATGCCCAGCCGCTGGGCGATGTCGGGCACCGAGAAGTCCATGGCGTCGCGCAGCCAAACGGCTTCGCGGTCGCGGTCACTGAGGCCGCTCAACATCTTCGCGACCTGCTCTCGGGTGAGCAGCTCTGCCTCTCGGGTGAGCAGCTCGTCGGAGCTGTCGGGCACACTGGGTAAGGCCGAATTGCCGATTTCATCGAGCGCGGACCAGCGACGGAGATGCCTGACCGTCTCGCGGGCAACGTTCCGGGCAATGCCCTTGGACCACTTGACGGGGCAAGCATCAGGGGGTAGCGGCTGGCCAGCGGCCCGTGTGAACGTCTCTTGCACGACGTCATCCGCCTGACCGGGGCCGACCATCGCGATGGCGATCGCGCGGACCCCGGGGGCGCACCGCTGCCAAGTCACTTCGTCCATGCCGCCCCAAGCCTTCGGACAGGTCCTACGTAGTTCGCCGTTCCTACGTAGTTCGCCGTCCGCTCGTTCGCGGCCTCTGGGGCGAGCGTTGTACGCACGCTGTCGTGGATGCCGCTAACGGCCGGGGCGGCTCAGTCATGTGTTGGCGTCCAGAGGGAGAAGGAGACACCCCGTGCGTCGAGTCTTGGCGATCGTGATAGCGCTTGTAGCCGTGCCCACAGCATCGGTTGCTTCCGAGGCTGGCCCTCCGAAGTTGCCGGTCGTTGATGAGCCCGTCTACGCCTGCGTGACCTATGTCCTCGACGAGATCTGCGCGGGGGTCGATCCGATTCGCCCGTGACAGTCCACAAGATCAGAACCCACCAAAGGGAGACCATGAAGTCCAAGAACAAGGCCCGCGCACTCGTTGGCGCGACCGTCCTCGCCGTGTCGATGCTCGCATCTGCAGGTGCCGCTTCCGCGAACCTGCCGGCCGGCACCACGAACTGTGACGGCAACGCCGTTGTCGGCTTCTACACGGAACTGAACGGCAACTACTCCAAGACGTGCATCTACGGCCCGTCCTGATCCAGGCTTGTGATGTCGGCGGCCGACTGGCCGCCGACATCACGCCGGGGCAGGATGAGCACCGCCGGGCGTCGAAACCCACTGGCAAGAGAGAAGGGCCGGAACGATGGCGACCAAGTCAGCTGTGAGACTGTTCCACCTGCGACGCAGGGCACTGAAGTGGGGGGCGGCAGCCTTGGCGGCTTGTTCCGCGCTCTCGGTCGCTGCGGCCCCTTCGGGGCCCCGACCCGGTCCAGAGGACGGCGAGGTGATTGCGGTCGTGGAAGCGGAGTACCTGACCCCCGCAATGGGGTTCGAGTCCCGGACGCTTGAAACCGGCGTATTCGCCTACAGCTGCCCGAACACTGCAGGCTGCGTACGGGTTGATGCTCCCGCCAGGTCTCGATGGGCGGTCATAGAGGTCGTTGACGCCATCTCTCCCCGATCTCAGGCGTTCATCGCGAACACGAACACATGGCTGTGCGACTCGCCGTCCGAACCCATCGACGTCTACGCCGGAGGGGACGTCACGGTTTACATGACCAACGGCGACTGTGGTGGGCTGCCTGCTGCATCCACAACCGGCATTGTTCGCGTCACCTTCCTCGGACTCCCTGAGGCCGAGAGGTCCTCGACGTGACCCGCCTGGTGGCGGCTGTCATGGCCGTTGTGACGGCTGGCTTCGTTCTGGGACTCCCAGTCATTCCCCCGCCTGCCGGCTTCGGGACTTGTGACGACAACGCCACCTTGATCTGGGCTGAGGCGGGGGACGTCCGGGTTGAGCAGTGCACGAATATCATCAGGTGAGTTCCCGCCCCGCCGCGTGCCCTCCCGTTGCCAACATTCTGCCAACATCCCTCCCGGAAACGGGCCGGGACGCGGTGCGACACGGCGTGACATGACGGGACGGGCATCTGGAGTCGCCGCAGTTCAGAGGGGGTTTCTGCGGGACGCGACGGGACGCCGCGCGACAGGGCGACACGCACGAAGGTCGACTGCAAATCCTCCATCGTCGGTTCGATTCCGATCCCCGCCTCCAGACAGAAACCGCCCCTGACCAGCCTGATGCTGTCAGGGGCGGTTCACGTTTGAGCCTGACCGTGCATGCAGACAGCGGCGAGCGAGGGCAACCATCGACATTGAGCGGCGGTGGTGCGAACGCACCCCGACCGCTGAGGCCTTCGCGAGAGACATGTCGGCTACGCCGTTTGTGCCTCCGCAAACTTCCGTCGCGCTGCTTGCACATCTGGGAGGTGTTGCTCCGTCCAGTGCCGCAGGGCCTTCAGTGGGCCGGTGACGCTCATGCCGAGGTCGGTGAGCGAGTACTCCACCTGTGGGGGGCGCTTCTGTACAAGGACCTCTCGATGAACGAGTCCGTCCTGCTCGAGCTTCCGGAGTGTCTGCGTCAGCATCTTCTGCGTGATGCCTGGGACGGCACGTCGGAGCTCCCCGAAGCGGTGTGGCTTCTCCTCGAGCCGCCCAATGATCAGCGCCGACCATTTGGATGCGACGAGGTCGAGGATGTCCCGGCACGGACACGCTTCTGCGTAGAGGTCACCCGGATGGGGCTCAGGCTCAGTCGTTTGATCCTGCATAGTTTCCATTGGGTACCTACCTATCGTTCAGGTGCCTTCTTGCGTTTGTGCACTATGTGGTGGACGGTCACGCTAACGCAATCTTCAATCCAAACTCGGAGGACCAAACATGGCCACTATGAAAGCGATCGTCGTCGATGACGACGGAAGTCTTGTTCCAGCGATAGTCGAACGACCGGTGCCCGGCCGCACCGAAGTGCTCATCAGGACCGCAGCCGCAGGCCTCAATGCCGCCGACTGGATGATCCCCAACAGCCCGCTGATCGACGGAATGTTCCCTCCCGGCGTTCCCCGGATACTCGGGTGGGATGTGGCAGGCGAGGTCGTCGAGAAGGCTGAAG
>CBDTVQ010000219.1:0-4242 GCA_965364045.1 uncultured Tessaracoccus sp.
AATCTCGATACGCCCAGTTCTTCTGGCGCTCTGGATGTTGCGGTTACACCCTCCAAGAGTTCAGTCACCGAGACCGCCGCCGCCTCTTCGTCTGCTTCGGGGATGCCCACCACCGTTGCGACGTCCGCTGTTGAACCAGCCCTGGTGTCACCAGGTGCCAGGACGGACAATGTCTCGCCAGCTGATGGAGACGCGATTTCCTCGTCCTCCACGGAAGCCCCAGCTGCAACCTCATCTCCAGTGCCGGACTCGATTGCCCCTGTGCCCGGTGGCGGCGAGCTGCGTGGAAGCAGCTCGGTCACCGGTCTTGACGCGCTCGGGCCCGTTGGCGGGGCGCTTGCCGCAAGTCTTGTGGCCGGAGTCATGGCACGTCGTCAAGTGCAGCTACTCCATCGAAGCATCGGCAGCCGCGTCGCGCCCATCGCACCGTCCCTTCAACGGTTCTTCGCAGCGCTGATTCAGCGGTCCGAGTCGGCACCTGGAGGGCCACCGGCACTGCAGGCCACCTCCGTAGTGTTGGGGTGGAACAGAGACGGGGACGTCAACGTGGATCTGGAACGGGAGCGTTGCACCCTCCTGACCGGCACGGACGAGCACACCGCGGGCATGGCGGCGGCCATTCTGACGAGTCTGCTGTGCGCGGACTGGTCAGCGGGTGTGGAGGTGGTTGCGGTGCAACCCGATGAAGAGTGGTCCAACGCGCTGGATGACCCCCGGTTGATCACTGAGGATCACCTTGAAGGAGCACTCACCCACCTGCAGAAGCTGTGCGCCCAGCGACGGTTGCAGCTCGGACACGACAACTTGGCCGATGTCCGGGCAGACCCGGACCGCGCAGACATGTGGTCCCCTGTGGTGTTCGTGTTCTGCCAATCTCTTCCGCCCGGCCGTCTGGATCGCATCCGCGACTGCCTGGCGCTTGGCCCGGTGGGGATCAGCGTTGTCGCTGCCTCCCAGTCGCCGGCCCTTCCGGATTCTCATGCCTCAGTCCTGCACATCGAGTCCGAGACTCACGCAACACTGAACAGTGATTCGGGTTTCCAGCCGCAACTGCTGAGCCAGCCTGCTCGTCACGCGGTGATGTCTTTGTTCACATCCGCCCTCGATGAGCGAACAACACCAGCGCCATGGTGGCGCACTGGTGACGAAGCAGTAGAGACCGTACCGCCGGACATGGCGGCCGGGCCCTTCAAGGACGGTGCGATGTCTGCCTGGCCCATACAACCCGAAAACCCCACGCTGCTCCTGCTCGGACCCGTGGAACTGCAGGGCTGCTCCGGTGAGCGTCCCACCCGCGCCGTGGGGCAGTGCGTTGAGTACTGTGCCTGGCTTCTGCTGCATCCCGAATCCTCCCCAAGCACCATGGTTCGTGAATTGCTCGTTGCGGAAACCACGCGCAGATCGAACATGAGCCGTCTTCGCAAATGGTTGGGAAGTGATACGGAGAACAACCCCTACCTGCCAGATGCCTACTCCGGACGAATTTCTCTGGCTCCGCCAGTCACCTCCGATTGGGAACGTTTCCAATCGTTGCTGGCCGGTGGTGTGAACACCAGCAGTACCCCGCTCCTGCACCAAGCCCTCTCCCTGGTGAGAGGGAGGCCCCTGGACGGCGTCGCATTCCAATGGCCGTGGACGTCGCAATGGCTGACCGACATGACAAGCATGATCAGCGACGCCGCCACCGTCCTGGCGGACAGGTATCTCACCGACCAGGACTATCCGGCAGCGCTGTGGGCAATCAACCAGGGCCAACTCGCGACAGGGGACGACGAAATCCTTGCGGTCCGTCGCATCCAGGTTCTCGCGCACATGGGGGAGAACACCGAGGTTGATGCCGCCGTCATGCAGCTCACACGCTCCGCCCGAGCCGCCAACCGGGACCTCTCTGCGGACTCCATCCGCCGGGTCCAGCACGCACTACACCTCAGCGTGCAGCAAGTCTCGAGCTCGTGACACACCGATGGGACGCACCCCGCACACCATCTCCATGAGGTATTAAGGACCAATGCTTCCCTACGAGTTCGTCGGCGACTGGTCAGGCCAACTTGTGGCCACCTCCATCCACGCCGGCCATGACCTACGCCCCGAAGTGGCTGACCTGATGATTCTGGACGAATCCAAGCGGAGACGCGAGGAGGATCCCTACACCGATGCCATCGGCTCCCTGATGCCAGCCAGACTCCTGGTGCACCGCTCCCGATTCGAAGCCGATCTCAACCGCTCCCGGGACATGGCCATCTATGCCGGACCCGAGTACTGCTGGGGCTTCGACGTGTGGAACACCGGCGGACTGCCCGCAGACGTGGCAGCCCGCAGCCTCGAGTACTGGGATGCCTTCTACGCAGATCTTGCCGTGCGTCTCGACGAGCTCGCCGCCCGGGGCCCCTTCGTGATCCTCGATGTTCACTCCTACAACCACCGTCGCCCCGGCCCCGATGAGCCGGACGAGCCCTGGGACAAGAACCCTGAGCTGGATCTGGGCACCGGCAAGGTGGATCGTGAGCAGTTCACCCCCGTGATTGACACGCTGCGGGACGTTATGACCGCTCAGGGCTTCGATGTCCGCGACGAAATCAAGTTCTTTCCCAAGCAAATGTCCAACTGGGTGCACCACCGCTACCCCGGCATCGGGTGCGTCATGACGCTGGAATTCAAGAAGACGTTCATGGACGAGTGGACCGGCGTCCCGGATCCCGAACATCTGGACCTCCTGGCCCGCGCAATGACGCAGACCATCGAACCTCTCGAGGCTGCACTCGCTGCAATGACACCCGTCGCCTCGTTGCAGGATTCTTCGGATCAGCTCGCCAGCTGAACAGGGGAAGCCCTGGAATTGTGGCAGATGGCCCCCGTGCCGTCACGACACCTTGAGCGTGCAGGGGCGTGATGGTTCCGGCAGGAGCGTTTGACCCACCCCTTTAGCCAGCGCCGTAGGGGGAAGCGGTCATGGATGGGCAAATCCGTGGACAACCACTTCGGATTTCGAACGATGGCGGCTACTTTTGAGGATGGCGCACCGGCATCCCGGAAGCCCCACTCAGAATCTTTCCAGGAGCTTCATGTCCTCCCCGCACAACGCTGTTCCCACAGACGCAGAAGAGGATTCGCAATCCCGTCCCTGGCCGGCACTGTGGGCGCTGGTCATCGGGTTCTTCATGATCCTCGTGGACATCACCATCGTCTCGGTTGCCACCCCCACGATCATCGCCGAGCTCAACGCCGGCGTCAGTGAGGCCATCTGGGTCTCCAGCGCCTATCTGCTCGCCTACGCCGTTCCCCTGCTCATCACCGGTCGCCTGGGTGACAGGTTCGGACCCAAAAAGGTCTACCTGATCGGGCTCGTCGTCTTCACGCTGTCCTCCCTGGCCTGCGGGCTCGTGGGCAGCGTTACTCCTCTGATCATCGCCCGCGTCGTCCAGGGGCTGGGCGCGTCGCTCATGACACCCCAGACCATGGCCACCATCACCCGGCTGTTCCCCGCCAACGAGCGCGGCAAGGCCATGGCCATCTGGGGTGCCGTGGCCGGAATCGCCACCCTTGTGGGACCCGTCCTCGGTGGGTTGCTGCTCGATTCACTCGGCTGGGAATGGATCTTCTTCATCAACGTCCCCGTCGGGGTTCTGGGCTTCATTCTCGTCGTGAAGTTCGTCCCACTCATGGAAGTCAACAAGCACCGCTTCGACTGGCTGGGAGTGGCACTCAGCGCCGTCGGCCTGTTCTGCATCGTCTTCGGACTCCAAGAGGCCGACACCTACAACTGGGGCACCATCTGGGGACCCATCAGCGTGTTCTCCCTCATTGCCTTCGGGGTTGTCGTGATCATCGGCTTCGTCCTGTGGCAGAAGTACAACCGCGGTGAACCCCTGCTTCCCCTGTCGCTCTTTGAGGACCGGAACTTCACCGTCTCCAACATTGCCATCGTGCTGGTGGGCTTCTCCGTGACGGCCATGCCCTTCGCGCTCATGATCTGGGCGCAGGCTGCACGCGGCTTCTCCCCCACGCAAGCCGCCCTCCTCAGCGCCCCCACGGCCGTGATGTCGCTGGTGCTGGCACGCCCCGTCGGCAACCTCGTGGACCGGATCCATCCCCGGATACTGGCCACTTTCGGCTGCGCGCTGTGGTCCGCGTCCTTGTTCGGGCTCGTCGCCGTCATGAACACCACGAGCCCCGTCTGGCTCATCCTCGTCCCCATGACCACCCTGGGCATTTCCAGCAGCTTCGTCTGGGGACCGCTGTCCA
>CBDTVQ010000220.1:0-4232 GCA_965364045.1 uncultured Tessaracoccus sp.
GCCAGGATGACGGTGACGCTGAACAGTCCGAACAACAGGCGGCTCACAAACATCCCCACCAGCGCCAACTCGGCCGCCGGGCGCGTGCGGAGGTGTCGCAACGCAACCGCGAGTCCGTGCCACACCTGACCCACTGAGCTACGCGGCTGACCGGGCTCCGGACCCAGGGCATCCCGGTGGAAGCCGCGAGCAATCATCACGGATCCGGCGAACAGCACAGCCGCCACACCGAACACGGCGGCGTCGGCCCGGTCGGCCCCGATGACCGGCCCCAGCCCGACACGCGCACCGAATCCGAGGACGGCGCCAATCACGACGCCGAGCGGTCCCACCGTCGGGATGATCGAGGACGAACTCAAGTACTCGTCAGGCTCGACGGTGTACTGCAACCCTGCCGACAACCCGGCCAGCATGAACCGGTTGACGCTCATGGCCACCAGCAGCGCCCCGTAGAACGCCACCTGCCACACGCCGTCGGTCAGACCGGAAAAGATGAGCACCCCGACGACAAGGGCAAGAACAGATCGGATGATGTCCGAAATGACCGTCACCTGTCGCCTCGACCAACGGTCCAGCAGCGTTCCGACGAAAGGTCCGAGCACCGTGTACGGCAGCAGCGTGATTGTCAGCACGCCCGCGATGGCCCACGCATCCGGCTGGCTCTGCGGGGAGAACAAGATGTAGGACGCCATGCCCACCTGGAGCGTGCCATCGCCAGCCTGGCTGAGCACTCGCAGGGTCAACAACCGCCGGAAGGGCTCGTGCCTCCACAGCCGCTTCAGAGCGGGACCAATCGACATGCCGGGCGAGTCCTCTAGGAGCCGGTCGCCTCGGCGTGCAACCGATGGGCCTTCTCCAGCGCCCAGTAGGTGCCCTGGCGCTCTGCTTCCTGCAGCACAAGCCTCTGATCGAGCGTCTTGAGTTTCTCTTCGCCAGCCAGGATCTTGGCGAACTGCTGCTCGCGGTCCTCCAGGCTTTCCTTGTACTCGGTGTGCAGGTAGGAGTGCGCCAGCCGATCCAGCGATCCGACGGCGCTCGCGATGCGTCCCCGCTTGCTGTAGAGGCTGACGAGCACGGTGAGGGTGAGCAGCCCGAGGATGATGGGAAGCGACGTCGCGGCGGTGAAGGTGAACACGTTCACGTTCTCGCCCTCATTGATGAACGGCAACTGGTTGGTGTGCAGGGCCTCAAGGATGAGCTTGACGCCAATGAACCCCAGGACGAGCGCCAGGCCGTACTTGAGGTAGATGAGCCGGTCCAGCAGTCCTTCGATGAGGAAGTACAACTGCCGCAGCCCCATGAGGGAAAAGGCGGTGGCCGTGAAGACGATGTAGACGTCGGTGGTGAGCCCGTAGATGGCGGGGATGGAATCCAGGGCGAACAGCACGTCAGTGCCGCCGATGGCCACCATCACCAGGAGCATCGGGGTAAGGACGCGTTTCCCGTCCTCGTGGGTGAAGAGCTTGTCGCCGTCGTAGTGATCCGTGGTGCGGAGGTACTTCTTGGCCAGTCGGATGATGAAGTTGTTGGCCTCGTCGTCGCCCTCATTCTCGGGCGCCAGCAACTTGCCGGCGGTGACGAGCAGGATCAGACCGAACAGGTAGAACATGAAGGAGAAGTTCTCGATCAAAGCCTTGCCGGCGAAAATGAAGGCGCTACGGGCGATCAGTGCGAACACGATGCCGAACAGCAGCACCTTCTGCTGGTCCTTGCGCGGCACGGCAAAACTGCCCATGATGACGAGGAACACGAAAAGGTTGTCGACGCTCAGCGCCTTCTCCGTGACGTAGCCGGCAAAGTACTCCGAGCCCATCTGCGGGCCGCCGAAGATGAGCACGACGACACCGAAGAGCAGAGCGAGTCCCACGTAGATGGCCGACCAGAGAGCCGCCTCCTTGATGGTGGGTTCGTGCGCCTTGCGGACGTGGAAGAAGAAATCGAAAGCGAGCAGGCCGATGATCACCAGGATGGTGAGTCCCCAGATCCAGAGGGGTTCAGACAACGTGGGACTCTCCTTGATGTGATCGACGATGGCCGCGGCCGCGGCCCGTGGACGCCACTCACGAAAGCGAATGCGTCTGAACAATCGTAACCGCTGTGCCCACTGTCACACGCCACCGGTAGCATCGGGCACGGCATCTTCATCGGGAGGAGAGAGAGACCCATGCACGCACGACGCTGGATAGCAGCGGCCCTGGCAGCTGGAGTGCTCGCCACGGGCTGCACCGCAAACGGGGGCGACGGCGTCGAGGGACCCCCGCCCTCAGCGGACCCGACGGCGCTGCCGGATGACATGCGCTCAGCTGGACCTGTCGTCACAAGCCTCGCCAAGGGGCTCACTGCACTTGATGTGGCGTCACTCCCCGTGGAGGACCCGAAGGCTGCGCAGGCCGAGCTCGAAACCATCTTCGCGGGCATGGATGACATCACGCCCACGGTCACCGTCGGCGAGATCGAGTACTCCGCGGCGGAGGGCTCGGCGCGGGCAAAACTGATGATGGAGTATCCGCTCGGCGAGAAGGGGTGGGAATACGAGACCTTTGCGGCGCTCGACCTCGTCGATGACAAATGGCGCATCACCTGGACCCCCACCATCATCCATCCGGAGCTGACCAGCGATTCCAGAATGCGCCACAAGCGCACACTGCCCAGGCGCGCGGCCATCAACGACAACGCGGGTCTCGCCCTGGTGGAGGAACGGACGCTCTACCAGGTGGGGATCGACAAGTCTCAGATCCCAGAGGCCGAGTGGGCAGCCGCAGCTGGGCAGATCGCGACGCTGCTGGAAATCGATCCCGTGGAGTTCCAGGCCAAGGTGGCTGGCGGTGGCGAGCGGCAGTTCGTCGTCGGAAAGACGATGCGCCAGGAAGAAATCTCGCCTGACGTGGGAAAGGTCACCGGCGCCCAGGTGCTGCCCACTTCTGCAATGGTCCCAGTCAGCGACACCTTCGCCTCCAGCCTGCTGGGCATCGTCGGCTCCCCCACGCAGGCGATGCTGGAGGATCCCGAGGTTGACGTCTTCGCATCGGACACGGTGGGGCTCAGCGGGCTGCAGTCCCGCTACGAGGCCCAGCTGCGTGGTGTGCCGGAGGTCCGCGTGGACCTCGTGGGACGCGTCAGCGACGAGGACACCACCGCAGACGAGGCCTTCGTGGAGCAGAACCTGTTCCTTCAGGACTCCAGCGTGCCCGTCCCCGTGGTGACAAGTCTGGACAGGGAACTGCAGTTCAAGGCAGAGACGGTGCTGGCCGATCAACCCGGGCTGGCGGCACTCGTCGTCATCCAGAATGACAACGGCGCACTCCTCACGGCGGCCAACTCACCCGCGGCCGGCACTTTTCCCCAGGCGACGTTCGGCAAGTTCGCACCGGGGTCCACATTCAAGGTGGTGTCAGCACTGGCAATGCTGCGCGGAGGGCTGACACCCGCCTCCGCCGTGCAATGCCCGTCAAGCCTCAAGGTGGGAGCCAAAACCTTCACGAACTATTCGGACTACCCCTCCAGCAAGGTGGGCTCCATCACCCTGACGCAGGCGCTGGCCAACTCCTGCAACACGGCCTTCGCCGGAGCGGCTGGAACGGTCACGCCCGAGCAGCTCAACGCAGCGGCCGGCAGCCTCGGCGTGGGTACTGACTACAACGCGGGATTCACATCGAACTTCGGCACAGTGAAGCCCAACAACAGTCCCATCGACAGGGCCGCCAGCATGATCGGGCAGGGGCAGATCACCATGTCCCCCATGGGCATGGCAGCCGTGGCAGCCAGCGTGGCGAGCGGCAAGACCACCATCCCGTGGCTCGTGGCGGATGAGCAGGCACTCTCCACAGCGCAGCCGCTGACCGCCGCGGAGACCACCGCGTTGCAGCAGATGATGATGGCTGTGGTCACCGACGGCTCGGGCAAGTCGCTGGCCGGTCTGATGAAGGGCGCCAAGACGGGGACGGCGGAGTACGGCACCGTGGGTGCCTACAAGACGCACGGCTGGATGATCGCCTGGAACGACACCGTGTCAGTTGCCGCCTTCGTCGAGGAGGGCGTCTCGGGCTCCCAGTCTGCTGGGCCGCTCATCAAGGCGTTGTTCTCCTGATGCTCAAGAGATCGCGCAACCTCTAGCTGAAGCGCACCATGTTGTTGAAGACCCACGTGTGGTCCGTGCTGAACCTGTAGCCGCCGGAGGATTGCGCGGTGGCGGACACCGTCGCGGCCCATGAGTAACTGCGGCAGCCGTTCTT
>CBDTVQ010000221.1:0-4231 GCA_965364045.1 uncultured Tessaracoccus sp.
GACATCAGGCCGGCGGCGGTGACCAGTGCCACCGTCGCGGATCCCTGCGCCACCCTCAGGATGACGGCGACGACGTAGGCCGCGAGGATGACTGGCAGCCCAATGCCGGAGAGCGCATCGGCGAGGGCGTCGCCGATCCCGGAGGCACGCAGAACGCCACCAAACATGCCACCGGCACCCGTGATGAGGACGACGGAGGCGATGGGGCCGAGCGACGAATCCACCACCTTCTCCAGCGCGGTGCCCTTCTCTCCGCGTCGGGTACCCAGCACGAACGTGGCCACGAGGACCGAGATCAGCAGGGCGATCGGGGAGGACCCGAGTGTGGAGAGGACCTCGAACCACAGCCCCTCGCCTGTCACGGTGCCGGCGGCGCGGAGGAAGTCGAGGCCGGTGTTCATGAAGATGAGGACGAGCGGCAGGAGCAGCATGATCACCACTGTGGACATCCGTGGCGGATTCTTCGGCTGGTCCTGATCGACCTCGCCGAACAGGGCCGGCACCGGGAGAATGTACTTCTTGCCCACACGCAGGGCCCAGAGGTAGCCGGAGACGTACCAGAGCGGGAAGGCGATGATGAGGCCCACCAGCAGCACGAGGCCCAGGTTGGCGCCGTACATTTCCGTGGCTGTGACAGGGCCCGGGTGCGGGGGGACGAAGACGTGCATGACCGAGAAAGCGGCGGCCGCCGGGAGACCGTAGAGAAGCACGTTCCCGCCGAGGCGGCGAGCCACGGCAAACACGATGGGCAGCATGACGATGAGGCCGGCGTCGAAGAAGATGGGGAAGCCCATGATCAGGGATGCAACGCCAAGTGCGAAGGGAGCGCGCTGTTCACCAAAGGTGTCAACGAGTTTGTCGGCCAGCACCTTGGCGCCGCCGCTGTGCTCCACAAGCTTGCCGAGCATCGCGCCCAGGCCCACGAGCAGTGCCACTGAGCCGAGTGTCCCGCCGAAGCTGTCCACGAGCACCTTGGGAATGGACCCCGCAGGGATTCCTGTCGCAAATGCCGTGAGGAGGCTGACCAGCACGAGCGTCAGGAACGCATGCACTTTGAACTTGATCACCAGAACCAGAATCAGTGCGATCGCACCGGCTGCAATCCCCAACAGGGGTGCAGCTCCCAGTGTTTGAGTCCACTCTTCCATGTACATCCTCCTGAGGGGATCGGATCAGCGGCTGGATCTTCAATGACCAGCACGCAGGGGGGTCCAGATGGGCAAAACCCTACACACGCGGGTGTTCCTCCGGGCAGCGGCCCCCGGATAGACAACTAACCATGACAACTGTGCGAAAAACCTGCCGCAACTCCCTGGGCGTGACAAGGTGGCCGCGCGAGTGAGCGTCCATTCCATCGCACTGATACAGGCTTAGCGGGACATCCTGCGTGAAGCTGATGGGGATGTGTACTGCGTGCATCTCGCACTTCTCAGAAGATGTGAACCTCGAGCGCTTCCCGATCCGGCTGAAGGACTCAGAATCCGATTCGGCGTAGCGTCGCCCTGATGGCCTCGGCCGAGTCGTGCATCGCGCCCAACTCGCCGTCCAACACGGGGATCTCCACGTTCATGCCCACACCTTTCCGATCCACGATCGTGGGGACGGACATGCACACGTCGGAAATGCCGTGCCAGCCCTCCAGCATGCTGGAGACGGGTAGGACACGGTGCTCGTCACGGAACATCGCCTCGATGATGCGTGCACCGGAGACACCAATCGCATAGTTGGTGGCCCCTTTGCCCTTGATCACCTCGTAGGCGGCATTGACGACGCTTTCTGCGATCTCGTCGCGAACGGATTCGCCAAGTTTTCCGGTCTGGATCTCCCATTTCGTCAACGGCACCCCGGCGATGGTCGCGCTCGACCAGATGGGGATAGCGGTGTCCCCATGCTCCCCACAGATGTAGGCGTGCACGTTCTCGATCGCCACACCACAGTGTTGTGCCACCAGGACACGGAGCCGTGACGAATCCAGCACCGTGCCGGAGCCGAACATCTGGTTGGACGGCAGGCCGCTGATCTTGAGTGATGCGTACGTCGTGACGTCCACGGGGTTCGTAACCATCAGGAAGAGCGCTTGGGGTGAGCGCTCCACTATCGGCGGAATGACCTTCTTCATCAACGCCACCGTGGACGCGGCCAGATCCATCCGGGACTCACCCGGCCTCTGTCTCGCGCCGGCGGTGATGACAACGATGTCCGAGTTCAGCGTGATGTCCGGATCGTCGGAGCCTTCGACGCGTGCCGTGGGCATGAATTGGGTGCCATGCTCCAGGTCGAGCGCTTCGGCCCGGGCCTTGACGCCGTTGACGTCGTACAGGGCCACCTGGCGGGCAAATCCTTTGATCAGCGATGCATACGCGAGCGAGGAACCAACGGCACCTGCCCCGATGATCGAGAGCTTGTTGCGCCGTCTCGTCTCCATGTCAGGACTTGCCTCCGAACAATGAGGTGACCGAGCCATCCACGAAGACCGCGTGGATGGCCTTGGCCAGCAACGGGGCGATGGAGAGGACCGTCAGGTTCTCGATGGGCTCTCGTGTCTTGATGGGCAACGTGTTGGTGACGATGATCTCCTCGAGATCGGCGGCGTTGAGACGCTCGGCCGCAGGTCCGGAGAATACGGCGTGCGTCGCCGCCGCGATGACTCGTTTGGCGCCACGCTCACGCAGCGCAGTGGCGGCCTGCGCGATCGTGCCGGCAGTGTCGATCATGTCGTCCACCAGAATGCAGGTCTTGCCCTGCACGTCGCCCACCACCTCATGGACGGCGACGGTGTTGGCCAACTCCGGGTCGCGACGCTTGTGCACGATGGCCAGCGGACAGTTCAGCTGATCGGTCCACATGTCAGCCAACCGCACCCGTCCGGCATCCGGGGAGACGACGCACATCTCGTCATTGCAGTACTGCTCCTTGACGTAGTCACTGAGCACGGGCAGACCCCAGAGGTGGTCGACGGGGCCGTCGAAGAAGCCCTGAATCTGGGAGGCGTGCAGGTCCACCGACATGATGCGATCGGCGCCAGCGGCCTTGAAGAGGTCTGCAACCAGACGGGCGGAGATTGGCTCGCGGCCAAGGTGCTTCTTGTCCTGTCTGGCATACGGGTAGAAGGGCGCCACCACTGTGATGCGCTTGGCCGAGGCACGCTTCAGAGCGTCAACCATGATGAGTTGCTCCATGATCCACTCGTTGACAGGAGCGGTGTGGGACTGGATGACGAACGCGTCACAGCCTCTGACCGACTCCTCGAAGCGGACGTAGATCTCGGAGTTGGCGTATGCGAAGGACTTGGTGGGGACGAGTTCGGTGCCCATGAGCATGGCCACTTCTTCGGCCAGCTCTGGGAACGCACGGCCCGCGAAGAGCATCAGGTGCTTGTTGTTCGCGGTGCTGTTGGTCATATGTGGGTTCAGCCCTTCTGTTGTGAACGCGATTCCTCGATGGCCGGATGGATGCTGCCGTCGTGCTCGGCAGCGGCCTTGGCAGCCTTCGATTCGGGGCGGCGCTTGGACACCCAGCCCTCGGCTGTGTGCTGCCGGCCCCGGGCGATGGCCAGGCCACCGGCGGGAACGTCCTCAGTGATTGCCGAACCGGCGGCCACGAAGGCACCCGGTGCGATGTCCACCGGTGCGACGAGCACCGAGTTCGAGCCCACGAATGCGTCCTTGCCCACGTGCGTCGGGGACTTGTTGACGCCGTCATAGTTGGCGAAGATGGTGCCTGCACCAATGTTGACGCCGTCGTCGAGGATGGCGTCGCCGCAGTAGGCCAGGTGGGGCACCTTGGAGCCTGTGCCGATCACGGCGTTCTTGGTTTCGACGAACGCGCCGATCTTGCCATCGCGGCCCAGTTGTGTGCCCGGCCTCAGGTACGAGAACGGGCCCACCTGAGCTCCTTCACCGATGATCGCGAAGGAGCCGTGCGTGCGCACCACCTCGGCTCCAGCGCCCACCTCAACGTCCATGAGCGATGTGTTGGGGCCGATGATGGCACCCTCGCCGATGGTCGTGGCGCCCTGCAGGATTGTTCCGGGCATGAGCACAACATCGCGGGCGAGGTCCACGTCCACATCGATGAAGGTGGACTGTGGATCGACGATGGTGACGCCGGCGAGCATGTGTGCATCCAGAATCCGTCGGTTCATCTCGGCGTTGATACGCGCCAACTGCACGCGATCATTGACGCCTTCGGTCTGCCAGATGTCCTCGGTTATGACGGCGCCAACGCGATC
>CBDTVQ010000222.1:0-4209 GCA_965364045.1 uncultured Tessaracoccus sp.
GCTGTTCCACTGCGTGGCGTCCCAGATCTCGGCCCGGTTGTAGGCACCGATCACGACGACGTCACGATCCAGACCGGCGTAGGTGCGCAGCATGGGTGGGATGGTGATGCGCCCCTGCTTGTCAGGGATCTCAAAGCTGGCGCCGGCCGCCAGCATGCGCTGGTAGTCACGGACCTGCTTCAGCGTGTTGGGCGCGGAACTGACGGGGGTCATCAGCGCCTCGAAGCCCTCGGTGGTGTAGAGGGCAAGGGCCCGTTCCTGGGTTCGTGCCACCACGAGCCCGCCGACGAAGACATCCCGGAATCGCGCAGGCAGAATGAGGCGTCCCTTGTCGTCCAGCTTGGGTGTGTACGTCCCCACCAACATTCGCCATCACCTCCCCACGCCACCGGAGAGCCCCCATAGCCCTCCATTTCGCTCCACCGTACCCCACTTTCCTCCACCTGGACTACTAAAAGGGAGTGTTGCGCTCATGGGACAAACCCTCACGAGTCGTCGCCGAATGCATGGAGCAACTACGCTGAACTTCGATCTGCGCGGTAGACAAGCGCCAACCACCAATCAAGAGGAGCCACGCGTGAGCAACGCTGCGACCCCGTCCCTGGCTGAGGTGGCCAACGTCGCCACGTCGGTGGGCCAGTCGATCTCCAAGGTGGTGGAGGGCAAACCCCGGCAGATCCACACCGCGATCCTCGTGCTGTTCGCCGAAGGCCACCTTCTGATCGAGGATGTTCCCGGCGTTGGCAAGACGGTGCTCGCAAAGGCCCTTGCCCGCTCCATCGCAGGCGAGGCGAAACGCATCCAGTTCACGCCCGATCTATTGCCGAGCGATGTCACGGGCGTGTCCGTGTTCAACCAGGACACCCGCGAATTCGAGTTCAAGAAGGGCGGCATCTTCGCCAACATCGTGGTGGGCGACGAGATCAACCGGGCATCCCCCAAGACACAGTCAGCTCTGCTCGAGGCCATGGCCGAGAGCCAGGTCTCCGTGGACGGCCGCACCTACCCGCTGCCAGATCCCTTCATGGTGATCGCGACCCAGAACCCCATCGAGATGGAGGGCACCTACCCCCTGCCGGAGGCGCAGCGCGACCGTTTCATGGCCCGGATCCAGATGGGATACCCGGCACGCGCCTCTGAGGTCGCGATGCTGACGGCGCAGGCGAATGGTGACCAGTTGACCACCGTGTCCGCAGTCACCGACGTTGACTTCGTGGCACGCGCCGTCATCGCGATCCGACAGGTCTATGTGGCCCCCGTGATCAACGACTACATCGTCGCCCTTGTGGAGGCCACCCGCAATTCGCCGGATCTCCGGCTGGGCGCCAGTCCCCGCGCATCGCTGCACCTGATGCGCGCTGCACGGGTGGAGGCCGCGCTGGCAGGGCGTGACTATGTCATCCCCGAAGACGTGGCCCACCTCGCCACCACAGTCCTGTCCCACCGGGTACTCCTGACCGTGGACGCGCAGGTGGCCCGTCGCAGCAGCGAACAGGTGGTGGCGGGGGTCGTGGCCCAGGTGCCGCTGCCGAACAGGGGCTGACCCGTTGCGCGACCGCAGGGTGAGACTGACCGGCCGGGGCTCTGCGCTCCTGTTCATGGGAATCGCCCTCATCATCGTCACTGCAGTGGTGGGAGAGCCGGATCTCATGTGGATCGGTTTCCTGGTGGCCCTCATGCCGCTGGCCGGCCTCACCCTGGTTCTGCTGCTGAGCCCGCGTCTGAGTGTGACTCGCCGCGTTGAGCCACAACAGGTTCCGCTGGGGCAACATCCAAGGGCTGACCTGCAGATCGAGAACCTGAAAGTGCTTTCGCTGTCCGCCTGCGAGTTCCGCGACGCCTGCCCGGGCGCGCTCGGATCCGCCGCACGCTTCGCGCTCGCACATGGTGGGGGCCGCTGGCGCCAGTCAGTGGGCTACGAGGTGCGTGCGGACCACCGTGGACACTTCGAACTCGGCCCCCTTGAGGTCACGAACAACGATCCGCTGAACCTGGCCGAAGCCTCCTGGCGTGTGCCCGGGAACACGGCGACGTTGCGCGTGACGCCCCGCATGTATCCCCTCGCGATGCCGCGTCGTCTCATCGGCTCAGGCTCCACGGGAGAAACCACACCCCAGCGCATTGGGCACTTCGGGCAGGACGACGTACTGGTCCGGGAACACCGTCATGGCGACGATCTGCGTCGAGTCCATTGGCGGCTCACGGCCAAACAGGGAGAACTGATGGTTCGCCTGGAGGAGCAGCCCTGGGATCCGTCGGTCACCCTCATCGTGGACAACCGCACTGCCGGACATCTCGGCTCTGGGCCGGATGGCGGACTGGAGTTCTCCATCTCAGCCGTTGCCTCCATCGCCGGGGTCCTGATGTCAGAGCGATGCCGGGTCACTGTCGTCTCCGCGGAGACAGAGATCTTTTCCCCCCTCCACGCGGATGCCGTGTCCGCCCGGGATCGCATGCTGGGCGCCATGGTGGACCTCACCGGTTCCGAGCGCCCCTCCATCAGCAGCGGCCTGTCCAATTCGGACTCCATCGGGAACTCACAATCCATCATGGCGGCTCTCGGCTTTCTGAGCGCCAGCGATGCGTCGGCACTGACTGCCGTGGGCAATCGCATGCAGCAGGCAACAGCGCTCGTCCCGGATGCGGTGGCGTGGGGTGTCGACGGGACACGGGCACAAGCGCACCACGCAGCGTGCCGCCTGCTCACAGCATCCGGCTGGACGCTGCACCACTATCAGCCCGGTGAGGGCGTCGTCGAAGCCTGGGATCGGCTCATGGCACGGGTGGAGGCCGCATGAGGTTCAATCACTCCGCCTGGAATTCCATCGCCATCGCCATCGCGGTGGGACTGTCCGCATGGACGCTGCGCCCCATGTTCGCGAGCACGGACTTCCTCACATGGCTGCCGGCGATACTCGGGATCTCCGCGGCCATCGGAGCCTTCGGGATACTCACCGGGTTGCCCCGACTCGTCACGACGGCCATCCAGACCGCGGGCATGGCAGCACTCCTGCTGTGGATCGGGTTCCGTCAGGCACCCGCGCCGGAGGATCCGGAAGCCTCCTGGTACGAGCCCCTCGTCCTGCTGGCGGGCATGGGGACCGCTGCGGTGCGCGACAGCAACACTCCCCTGCCCAGCAACGTTGGCCTCAACTGGTTGCTGCTGTGCGTTCTTGCGCTGGTGCTGGTGGCCACGGAGTTGCTGGTCAACGCATTGGAACAACCCGCCTGGTCCATGGCCCCCCTCGGGGTCGTCTACGGGGTCGGGGCGCTCACCCTGCCCACGGAGCTGGACTGGACGGCTTTCGCCGCTGTCGCCGTCGGCTACGGACTGATTCTGCTCAGCAGTACCCACCTTGCGGGCACAGGGACGGGGCGGGCCCGGTTCCAGGCCTCGCGGGTGATCGCGGTCATGGCTGTGGTGGGCGTGGCTTGTCTGCTGGCACCGCTGTTGACGGGTTTCGTGCCACTCGGGGACAAACAGCCATGGCTTCAGGCCGGCAAGAACGCTCCGATCAAATTGACAGATCCGTCGATTCTGCTGAATGAGAACCTTCGGCGCCCCTCGGAAGAGACTGTGTTGCGCTACACCACGGACTCCGAGGAGCCCGTCTATTTGCGCACGGTTGCGTTGAATCTGCTGACCACCGAGGGCGCCAAACTGAAGAGGATGGATCTCTCCTCCATTGGTCTGAGTGGGGACTACACCGCGCCCGGACGCGAGGTGAAGATGAAGGTGCGGATGCTGATGCCGTCGCAGTACCTGCCGGTTCCGTTTGCGGTGGACAGTTTTGATGCGAACGGCAACTGGGCCCACGACGCCGACACCATGAGCATCGTCGCCACCGGCCAGGACGGTGCTGAACAGACGGTAGGTCTTGAGTACGAGGCCACCGCCACGGTCCCCAACCCCGAGCGCGAGGACCTGGTGGGCACCACGGCCGGTGCAGCTCCTTCAGGAAGTGACACGCTCACGGTGCCGCAAGGTCTCGACCCTGCTGTTTCCACTCTCACCGACGCGGTGACAGCCCAGTCCGCCACCGATGGGGAGAAGGCGCTCGCCATTCAGAGTTTCCTGCGCTCGGAGGACTTCGAGTACAGCCTCGAGGCCCCCGACAAGGTGGGCATCGACGTCATCAGCAACTTCCTGTTGGAGGATCGTTTTGGCTACTGCATCCACTTCGCCGCCGGCATGATCACCATGGCGCG
>CBDTVQ010000223.1:0-4207 GCA_965364045.1 uncultured Tessaracoccus sp.
GGATGTTTGTGAGCCGCCTGTTGTTCGGACTGTTCAGCGTCACCGTCATCCTGGCGATCCGTAATTTCTTCAACACCGATCCCGACGAGGCGCTGGCGGACCTCACGCTCTGGGGGCTGGCGACGGGCGCGGGCTTCATCAGCAGCACTGCGTTGGTGCCGCTGCTGGCCCGACGGCTCGGTCTGCTCCGCACCGCCATCGCGGTGCTGGGGATCTGCGTGGTCGCGCAACTGCTGCCGGTCTTCTGGCCATCCATGTGGGTGCTGTTCGCATCGTCGTTCTTCATCGGGTTGGGTGTGCAGTCGTTCAAGATCGCCGTCGACACGATCGTTCAGGCCCACGTCGATGAGAGCTACAAGGGCCGGGTGTTCACGTTCTACGACGTGGGCTTCAACTTCGCCTTCGTCCTCGCAGCAGTGATTGCGGCCCTGACCCTGCCGGACACGGGGATTGACGTCGTCGGCTTCGCTGCCATGGCGCTGGCCTACGCGGGGTTGTTGGTGGCGTTCGCGGTCACGGCCAAGCGCATCGGCGCCAAGTCCTTCGAGAAGGGCACCGAGGACCTGACGAGTCGCTGAGCCAACGTTGAATCCGTCAGTGCGGCCGCAGAACGGATCGCCGCCTGAACGTGAGGCGTCGGGGCCAGAGTTCACGTGGAGGTCCGCGGAATCACGTCCCGATAGGACCGGTCGAAAGTCATCTGTTCGGTTCCCTCCACCTCCGCCCGAGCAGAGACTTCGGCGGTGTAGACGAAGTTGCCTGCCTCGACCGTGAGCGTTGTGGCTGTTTCGATCGTCGCTCGCCACGCCGAGTTGGCCAGGGTGATGCGCCACCGCGTTGTTGCTTGCGGCGAGTGCCCATCACCCTCCACGATGCGGTAGGTCTCCTCGGCGTCCTCCAAGAAGATGAGCCCGTCGGGATACTTCCGGGTACCTCCATAGCGGGGGTCCACCACGAGCACGGTTTCTTGCGCGGAGACGTCGTAGCTGACCACACGTTCGGGCCGCGGTTCGGGAGCCCCCTCGGGTTTTGTGACCGGGATCGGGTCCAGACCGTCCGGTTCGGTGAAGCTCACCGGTTGGGCGTCTGCGGGCGCCAGCGGCAACTCCACAGAGCTGTGGGGCAGGTCGATGCTGAGGGCTCCCGGGTTTTCGTGGGGCCAGACCCACGGCCAGTAGTGGTTGGAGATCGCAATGCGGATCCGGTTCCCGGGGGGGAACTGGTAGCCGGCTGCGCGCAGGTTGACGGTGACGTCCTCAGCGACGCCGGGTTCCATCTCCTCGTGACTTTCCATCCCTTGCCGTTTGAGGAGGTTGAGCACCCCGATGCTCACCAGGGTGGAGGCGCCGTCGGGGGCGACATCGCAGAGCCGCACGATGACATTTGCCCGTGGCGTGGTGCTTGCGACCCGCAACCGCACGGTCGCGCGGCCCAAGAGGTCCACCGGTTTTCCCTGAACGGGGAAATCCACGTAGACGCTGCGCCCGTCCTCGGCACGCTGGTCGGGGGCCAGATCGGCATGATTGCCGAACGGGAAGTATCGTCCAGCGTCCTGGCCGGTGTTCCAGGGGCTGTTCACCTGCACCTGCACGGTACCCAGCACGCGGGAGAACGGCCGTGCGTCGGCGGGCCACTGTGTGCCCACCCAACGACCGGAGCGGCGCGGGATGTGGGTGGCGGGGCGTTCGGAGTCGGTGATCCACACCCGCAGAGCGGGTTCATCCATGATGCCGGTTTCGCGCCCGCCCAACCATTGGTCCCACCAGCGCAAGGTCTCGCCGAGAAACCCGATCCCGGGCCCGGGACTGAGAGGCCGGTCTGGGTACTGGTGCGGCCACGGGCCAACGATCCCCTTCACCGGCGCTTCGATGTTCTCCACCAGACGAAAGACAGTATCCCGGTAGGGATCGGACCATCCCCCCACGGCGAGAACCGCAGCGGAGATCGCCCCATAGTCTTCGCACGCGCTGCCGCGCCGCCAGTACGCGTCGCGTTCCTGGTGGCTGAGCCACACTCCCCCGAGGGGTTCCTGGTTCTCCAGCCGGTCTCGCCACTGGTCCACCCATCCCGGCCCAACCACCTCGGGGCGGGGTGGTCGGGAGGCGAAGGCGAGCATGGTGCCTGCCCAGGCGGACATGTCGATCCCGAGCATCGCCCCGCCGATGTAGTGCACATCATTGTCGTACCGGTCATCGGTGGAGCACACGGTGACGATTGCTTTCAGGGCGCTGGGGGCACGTCCGGCGAGTTGGAGGGAGTTGAACCCGCCCCAGGAGATGCCGAGCATTCCCACGCTTCCGTTGCTCCAGGGCTGGGAGGCGAGCCAGGCGATGACCTCCATCCCGTCGTCCAGCTCGACCTCTGAGTACTCATCGACGAACCTGCCCTCTGAGGATCCAGTCCCACGGATATCGACCCGCACCGAGGCGTAGCCGTGGGCGGCGTAGGACGGATGTCGTTCGCTGTCGCGCACCCACGTCCAGTCGTCGAGACGGTAGGGCAGGTACTCCAGGATTACCGGTACCCCGCCATCCGGGATCTCCTCCGGGAGCCATGCCCGGGACCGCAGCTGAATCCCATCGCTCAGCGGGATCCAGAATTCTTCGATCCTGACGCCCTCCGACGTCATGCATCCACTCCCTGATCAGCACGGACGTAGTGGTTCTCCCCCACCAACAGGAGCGGCGCAGTGGGATCGACGGGGATATCACGCGCGTCGATCTCCGCGTCGGGCAGCTGGGAGTGTCCTGCTTCCACCACCGATTCCAGCAGCGTCACGGTGTAGGGGTGGCGGGGGTTGCCGAACAGCACGTCGCTGGGGGCAGATTCCACGATGATTCCCGAGCGCATCACCACGATTCGGTGGGCGAGACGGCGCACCACCGCGAGGTCGTGGCTGATGAAGAGGCAGGCGAGCCCGCGGCGCCGGCGAAGGTCGTCCAGGAGGTCCAACACCTCAGCCTGCACGGATACATCCAGGGCAGTGGTGGGTTCGTCGGCCACGAGGAGGCTGGGCTGGGCGGCCAGGGCCCTGGCGATGCCGACGCGTTGGCGCTGCCCGCCGGAGAGCTGTCCGGGCAAACGCGGGGCGAACTCAGGGCCCAATCCCACCTCCAGCAGGAGCGCGTCCACTTCCTCATCCCGTCGCTTGCCGCGCCCCATTCCCCGAAAGATCTTCAGCGGCCGGGCCACCGCGTCGCGCACTGTGCGACGGGGGTTGAGCGCGAGGTCGGCGTTCTGGAACACCATCTGCACGCTGCGACGAATGGCCGGGGGGCGCGCCGCCGCATGACGGCGCAGGTCATGTTCGCCGCCGTCCTTGTCGCGCAGCACCATCGTGCCTTCCTCCGTGTCGACCAACCCGGCCAGTGCTGTGGCGACCGTGGACTTCCCCGACCCGGATTCGCCGACGAGCGCGACCGTCTCCGAATGGTGGACGTCGACCTCGAACGCGCTCACGGCGCGGCGATCTGCCCCCGGATAACGGATGGCAAGGCTCCGGCAACGGAGGACGACGTCGGCCGGGAGCGGACGAGGCCCCACTCCCTCGTCATCCACCCGTGGGGCCGAGGCGAGCAGGTCCCGGGTGTACTTCTCACGCGGATGGGCCAGCACCTCAGCGGTGTCTCCCTTCTCCACCTGTCGGCCTGTGCGCATGACCACTATGTCGTCAGAGATCGCCGAGACGACGCCAAGGTCATGACTGACGATGAGCACGGACATGCTGAGCTCATCGCGCAGTTCGTTGACCAGTGCAAGCACAGCGGCCTGGGTGATGACGTCAAGGGCGGTGGTGGGTTCATCCAGCACGAGGACGTGCGGCCCGGGGGCAATTGCCATGGCGATGGCGACGCGTTGTTGCTGCCCACCGGAGAGTTCGTGCGGATAGCGCTGCGCCAGTTGTGCGGGGTGTGGCAGCCGCACGTGGGCGAGAAGTTCATGGATCCTGGCGGTGGGAGCGGGCAGGCCGTGCACGGTCAGCGCCTCACGGATTTGCTCCCCGACCCTCATTGACGGGGTGAGGGAGTGGCCTGCGTTCTGTGGGACCAGGGCGACTCTCGCGCCGCGGAGTTCTCGCAGGGCCCCCGGTGACAGGGAGAAGACGTCCTCGCCGAAGACCTCAACCGTCCCGGAGTCGATCGCTGACCCGGGGCGCAGGTGCCCGAGCAGGGTGCGGCCCACGGTGGACTTCCCACTGCCGGACTCG
>CBDTVQ010000224.1:0-4175 GCA_965364045.1 uncultured Tessaracoccus sp.
GCCCAGCGGTCATCCGTTTGGTGCAACTCGCCACCGAGCAGGCGGAGCAGGTCGTGGAGGAGGCCGATGCAGAGGCGGTCCGCAAGATTGAGGACGCGAAGCAGCAGTCCTATGAGATCACCACCGATGCGCGCACCAAGGCCGAGCGTGTGGAATCCGAGGCTCGCGTCAACGCCGAGCAGATGACGCGTGAGGCTCGCGTCGGCGCCGAACAGATGACGCGTGAGGCGGAAGCGCGCGCCCACCACGTGGACAGCGAGGCCACCGAGCGTCGCGCCGAGTTGTTCACCGACCTCGAGCAGGAGCAGGGTGAGTTGACCATCAAGGTTCATGCCCTTCGTGCCTTTGAGTCGTCATACCGGGAGAACCTCAAGAGCTTCCTCAGCAGGCACCTTGTGTCGCTTGATGAGGACACCCCGGAGCCCGTCAATGCTCCGGAGCTCTCCGCCCCCCGCGAGTCAGACACGCCTCGTCTGGATGCCCTTGCACAGGGACATGACGACTGAGGACAGATGACCTGCACCACTGGCCGGTTCCCTCGGGGCCGGCCAGTGGTCTGTCCAGATTGATTTCACGCTCGCGGGGTGTATCCTCTGCGGACCACTCATGAGCCAGAGAGATGACCATGACCACGAAGAAGGCAGCACCCCAGGAGTCCACCGGCGACTTTCCGGTCCGCGAGGGCGAGGACGCATGGACGGCCATCGAGATCGCCGAACAGCGCGAGGCACTCACGCAGGAGATTGCGCGACTCGAGAAGAAGATCGCCATCACCGAGGATGAGTTGAAAGACATCCTGAAGGGTGGCACCGACGGAGCAGGGCGCGATCCAGCAGATCTCGGCTCCAGCAACTTTGAGCGAGACCAAGAGGTCGCTCTGGCCCAGAACGCCCGAGAAATGGCTGATCAGGCGCGTTTGGCCCTTCATCTTTTCAACGAGGGCAATTACGGCCTCTGCGAAGTGTGCGAGAACCCCATCGGCAAGGGGCGGCTACAGGTGTTTCCCCGGGCAACGCTCTGCGTCACGTGCAAGCAGCGCGAGGAGCGACGCTGAGCATTGCGCGGCCGAGGCCAGCTTTCCTCCTCGCGTTGGGTATCGGCATCCTCGGATACTCGATTGACCAACTGACCAAGCTTCTGGCGCTGGAGCGACTGACGGAGAGGGAGCCGGTCGAGATCATCGGCACACTGCTGCGCTTCACCCTCATCCGCAATCCAGGTGCTGCGTTCAGCCTCGGCAGCAATGCAACCGTCGCGCTGTCAGTTTTTGCGATTGTCGCTTTACTCGCATGCGTGATCGTTGGTCTGCCGCGGGTACGCACGATGCCCCAGGGCCTGGCGCTGGGCCTGCTGATGGCAGGTATCGCCGGCAATCTGCATGACCGGCTGTTTCGCGAAGCGCCCCCCGAGCCGGGGCCGTCACCCCTGCGGGGACACGTGATTGACTTCTTCCAACTGCCAAACTTTGCCATTTTCAACGTGGCCGACATCTGTATCACCAGCGCCGCGGTCCTGGTGATACTGCTGGCATTTCTCGACGCCCGGCGCGAGAAGAAGGCCGGCGGGGCGTGAGCGTCTTCCTGATTCCCCATGACCTGGCGGGTGAGCGGATTGATGCGGTGGCCTCCCGGATCACCGGGCACAGCCGGTCACGCATTGATTCGCTGATCGACGACGGGGGTGTCGAGCTGGATGGCAGGCCGGTGACCAAGGCCTCCCTGCGTGTCTCGGGCGGCGAGATGCTGGAGCTGATTTCCGCACCCCGCCCGATCATCGTTTCGGTGGTTCCACGCGAGGCCGCCGGTATGGCCATCGTCCACGACGACCGGGATATCGTGGTGGTGGACAAGCCTGCAGGCGTGGCAGCCCATCCCAGTCTTGGATGGGATGGGCCATCGGTCACTGAACACCTTGCGGCCGCCGGTTTTCGCATCTCCACCTCCGGGGCATCCGAGCGACAGGGCGTGGTGTCGAGACTCGATGTGGGCACTAGCGGCCTGATGGTGGTGGCCAAGTCCGAGATCGGCTACACGGTCCTGAAGCAGGCGTTCCGTGACAAGACGGTGGACAAGACCTACCTGACGCTCGTGCAGGGACACCCTGACCCGTTCACCGGGACCATCGAGGCGCCCATTGCGCGACATCCCGGCGCACAGTGGAAGATGGCCATCGTTGAAGGTGGACGGGACTCGACCACCCACTACGAGACGCTGGAAGCTCATCGGGCCGCCACGCTCCTCGAGGTGAAACTGGAGACCGGACGCACGCATCAGATCCGGGTCCACATGGCTGCCATCGGGCACCCGTGCTGCGGGGACTCGCTGTATGGCTGTGATCCCAGGCTCGCGGAGCGTCTCGGTCTCGAACGGCAGTGGTTGCATGCGGCGGGACTGGGATTCACGCACCCGGGCACCGGGGAATGGGTGCAGTTCACGTCCACACTCCCGAAAGACCTCGGTCACGCACTGGAGATCGTCCGCGAGGACTGATCATGTGGGTGCCCCCGGGTGAGAAGAAGGGGGCCCTTCCAGTAGGATGATCGAATGCGCAGAGCTAAAATTGTATGCACCCTCGGTCCCTCATCCAACACCACGGAGCGTCTGGTCGAGCTGATCAACGCCGGAATGAACGTTGCTCGGCTCAACATGAGCCATGGCGACTACGACGAACACGGCGCACGCCTGAAGGCAGTCCGTGAAGCCGCTGAAATCACCGGCAGGACAGTGGGCGTCCTGGCTGACCTCCAGGGTCCCAAGATCCGGCTGGGTCGTTTCGCAAATGACGAGAAGCACCAACTCAACGTCGGTGACCGTTTCACCATCACCATCGATGACATTGAGGGCGATGGCTCCCGTTGCTCCACCACCTTCAAGGGCCTCCCCGGTGATGTCAAAGCTGGCGACGACATCCTCATCGATGACGGCAAGGTGGGTCTCAGGGCCGTCGAGGTCACCGCCACCGACGTGGTGTGCGAGGTGACCGTCCCCGGTCCTGTCTCCAACAACAAGGGGATCAACCTCCCGGGCGTGGCCGTGTCCGTTCCCGCCCTCAGCGAGAAGGACGAATCCGACCTCCGCTGGGCGCTGGGCCAGGACATCGACCTCATCGCTTTGTCCTTCGTGCGTTCCGCCGACGACATCAAGCGCGTCCACGAAATCATGGACGAGGAGGGTCGCCGCCTGCCGGTGATCGCCAAGTTGGAGAAGCCGCAGGCCATCACGAACCTGCAGGCCATCATTGACGCCTTCGACGCCTTCATGGTTGCCCGTGGTGACCTGGGCGTCGAGCTGCCGCTCGAAGATGTCCCGCTGGTCCAGAAGGAAATCGTCCGTGCAGCCCGCAAGTGGGCCAAGCCGGTCATCGTTGCCACGCAGATGCTGGAATCGATGATCTCGGCGCCGCGTCCCACGCGAGCCGAGACCAGCGACGTCGCCAATGCCATCCTCGACGGCGCTGACGCAGTCATGCTCTCCGGTGAAACCTCCGTTGGTGACTTCCCCGTGGAGACGGTGGCCACCATGGCGCGGATCGTGGAGAAGACTGAACAGGCCGGCCATGACGAGATCAACATCATTGACTGGGATCCCCACACCACCGGCGGTGTGCTGGCCAAGGCAGCCGCTGAGGTGGCCGATCGCGTGGGCGCACGCTTCTTGGTCGCCTTCACCAAGTCGGGTGACACGGCGCGACGTCTGTCAAGGCTCCGTTCGTCTATCCCCCTGCTGGTGTTCTCCCCGGAGCACAGCACTCAGCAGGCCATGACGCTGTCCTGGGGCGTTGACACCCACATGACACCGGATTTCGCGAACCAGGACGAGATGGTGAACGAGGTGGATAAGTTCCTGCGTGAGCGGAACATGATTGAGGTGGGGGAGCGCATCGTCATTCTCTCGGGCTCCCCGATGGGTGTGCCCGGCAAGACGAACAACCTCCGCGTTCACAAGATCAAGGGGAATGGCGAGCAGGTCTGAGCCCGCATCAGGGGCAGTCGATGATGGAGCCGGTGAGGCTCTGAAGTTGATGAGGCCGTGAGCTCAAAGAAGGGGAAGTCCGCCTGAGCGGACTTCCCCTTCTTTGGTCTTTCCGTACCCGGAAGGGGAGTCGAACCCCTACAGCCTTTCGGCCAGACGGGTTTGAGCCGTCCGCGTATACCATTCCGCCACCCGGGCTGGGCG
>CBDTVQ010000225.1:0-4166 GCA_965364045.1 uncultured Tessaracoccus sp.
CTTCTTGAGGCGTGGGCCGAGGATTGGTCAGCCCTGAGCGGGCTGGGCGCGATGACCACCGTCTGGAGCTACGGCGCCTACGTGGACAAGTGCTCCTCATTCCATGCTGCCGGACGCGCCTTCGACATTGCCGAGGTGGAGCACGAGGGTGGCTCGGTGTCGTGTCGCCACGACGTGTGGGGTCCGGGCAACGTCACGCAGAACCGGGACTACTGGCGGCTGGCCGCCTCACTGCACCTCCACTTCGGGTACACGCTGACACACCTCTACAATCAGGCGCACCAGAACCACATCCATGTGGACAACGCCACATCCGGGTGGGAGCCACCAACGTTCAGGTCTGGTTCACGGGTGCAGGTGCAGATGGTGCAGTCCGCCTGCCAACGCGTTTTCGGTGCCGACGTCGAGGTCAACGGCGTTTGGGACACGCAGACCCGTGACGCGCTGCGTCCCATTCAGGCTTCCCTGGGCATCACCCGTCCCATGGCTGATGCCGACGGCTGGCACGAT
The DNA here is from genome assembly GCA_965364045.1 of uncultured Tessaracoccus sp. Classification (GTDB taxonomy): domain Bacteria; phylum Actinomycetota; class Actinomycetes; order Propionibacteriales; family Propionibacteriaceae; genus Arachnia. The sequence goes on from CBDTVQ010000225.1 coordinate 511, forward strand.
TTCCTCCGTGCGACGGCGTCAGCGCTCTGATTGTTCGCTGAACCCGTCAGGGCTGGGCGGCGGGAACGTTGACCATCCACGTGACGCCGAACTTGTCCGTCAACTGACCGAAGCGATCGCCCCACGGCGCCTGCTCCAGCGGCTGGGTCACCTCGGCGTCCTCCTGCAGGTGCTCCCACCAGGACGTCAACATCTCGGCATCCCCACCGTCTGCATCGTCGCTGCTGAGCGACATGGACCCGTTGATGCCCAGTTCCATACCCTGTGGCACGTCGGACGCCATGAGATGGATTCCCCGCTCCAGGTAGAGGGAGGAGTGCATCACGCGTTCGGAGGTCTCGGGGTCCGTGTCCCCCATGCCCTGGCCAAAGGTCAGGAGTCCCAGTTCTCCGCCGAATACACGGTGGTAGAACCCGATGGCTTCGCGAGCGTCGCCGTCGAAACGGAGGTACGGGGTGAGTGCGATCGTCATGGAGCCACCTTTGAACGACGGGCGCTTCGATGCGTCCTTGTCAACCATTCTCCGTCGCATCGGGCCGCTAGGGAGTAGTTTCGGGAAAATCGCCATGCTTGAGCACTGTGGTGAGATGGTCCCCATGACGACTGCCGTGGATTTCTGGTTTGACCCCGCCTGCCCCTTCGCGTGGATGACGTCGAGGTGGATGCTCGAGGTGGAGAAGGTGCGCGACGTGGAGACCACCTTCCACGTGATGAGCCTGGCGGTACTCAATGATGGCCGCGACCTCCCGGATGAGTACAGGAAACTGATGGACAACGCCTGGGTGGGTGCGCGCGCCGCGCTCGCCGTTGAGCAGCGCCACGGTTCCCAGGGCCTGCGCGAGTTCTACACCGCCATTGGGACCCGTTTCCATCCGGGCGAGGAGCCGCAGACGCCGGAGACCATCGGCAAGGCGCTGGCTGAATGTGGTTTCGAGGCGGACATCCTCGAACTCGCGAAGACTGACACGCTCGATGACGATCTTCGTCGCTCCCACCACGAGGGCATGGATCCCGTGGGCGACGAAGTGGGGACGCCTGTCCTGCGCATCAACGGCATGAGCCTCTTTGGCCCCGTGATCTCCCCCGCACCCAAGGGCGAGGAGGCCGGCAACCTGTTCGACGGCGTGGAGAAGGTCACGGCCTACCCCGGCTTCTTCGAGCTGAAGCGAAGCCGCGACGTGGACCCAATCTTCGACTGAGCTTCTACTCCTCTGGCTCCTCCTCCACCGGGTCCAGCAGTTCGCGAATGCTGCCCAAAACCTCGGTGGGGCGGAACGGGAAGGTTTCGAGCTCCTCGATTCCGGTGATACCTGTCAGGACGAGAACAGTGTGGAGGCCCGCTTCCATGCCGGCGATGATGTCGGTGTCCATGCGGTCTCCCACCATGCCCGTCTCCTCGCTGTGGGCGCCGATCCGGTTCAGAGCAGAACGAAACATCATGGGGTTGGGCTTGCCCACCACGTAGGGTTCCCGGCCCGTCGCCTTCGTGATGAGAGCAGAGATGGCGCCGGTGGCCGGGACGATGCCCTGTTCAGTGGGCCCCGTCGCGTCCGGATTGGTGGCGATGAAACGGGCGCCACCGGCGATGAGCCGGATGGCTGTTGTCACCGCTTCGAAGGAGTATGTGCGGGTCTCCCCCACAACCACGTAGTCAGGATGGCGGTCCGTCATCACCATCCCTGCCTCGTGCAACGCCGTGAACAAACCCGCCTCCCCGATGACATGAGCGGTTCCACCCGGCGCCTGATCCTTCAGGAAATCCGCAGTTGCCAGAGCAGAGGTCCAGATTCGCTCTTCCGGAACGTTGAGCCCTGCGGATCGGAGCCGTGCAGCAAGATCCCTGGGGGTGAAAATGGAGTTGTTCGTCAGCACCAGGAACTCAGTGCCCTCTCGACGCCATTTCTCAATGACCTCCTGAGCACCCGGGACGGGAGTGTTCTCGCGCACGAGAACCCCGTCCATGTCGGTGAGCCAGCTTTTGATGTCCGCGCGCGTCCTCATGACACCACCGTAGCCACGCTCAACGTTCCGTGGGTGTTTCAAGGGCTTTGAGGACGTCAGCGAGCACGTCCTCCAGACGGCCGTGGAGACGATGTGTCGCCAGGTCATCCCCACGAGTTGCACCGTCGTTCACGATGACGATGGGCTTGCCGTCCCGGGACGCCCTGCGCACGAAGCGCAACCCACTCATCACGGTCAGGCTGCTCCCCAGCACAAGAACGGCATCGGAGACGTCGAGCAGATCGAACGCAGCGGTCACGACCTCCTTGCTGGCGTTCTCCCCGAAGTAGACGACATCGGGCTTGAGTACCCCGCCGCACACAGCGCAGCTGGGGTAGACGAACTCCCCTGTGCGATCCACTTCCGCGTCGCCGTCCGGAAGCGATGCCGCCTGCTCTGCGAGGTCATCAAGGCGGGTGGCGAACCCCGGATTCAGCTTCAACAATCTCTGTTGCAGCGCTTCTCGATCGACGACGGCGCCGCATGACAGGCAAGTGACTGTGGAGAGCCGCCCATGCAGATCTAGCACCGGGCCGGAACCAGCCGCCTGATGCAACCCGTCGACGTTCTGCGTCACCACACCGGTGACGGGAAGCACCCTTGCCAGTGACGCCACCTGCTCGTGCACCGCGTTCGGTCGAGCCACCCGGAAGGACGGCCACCCGACGGTGCTGCGCGCCCAGTAGTGCCGCCGTGAATCATCCGAGGACACGAATTCCTGATAGGTCATGGGGGCTCGCGGGATGGCACCGCGACCGCGGTAGTCGGCCAGCCCCGACGCCGTTGACGTGCCCGCTCCGCTCAGGACCATCGTCGGGAGATGGCGCAGTGCCTCAGCGGCCGCTGTCACGTCCTCCGGCGGTGAGACCAATCCGAAGGAGGAATCGTCGGGCGGCCCCCAGTCCTTGCTCGGTAGGACGCTGCGCCCCACCCGGGCGGTACGGAACCAGGCCCCGACGTCGGGGGGAACTCGTTGCTGAGACACGAAAACAGGCTACCTGCGATCCAGGGCACCGGGTCCACGCAGGATCCGCAGCCGTTCCATCCATCAACATGATCTTCCATCATCGAACAGTCCCGCTGTTACGCTTGTTGGGCCTCATGCAGGCGAGGTCCCCGGAATCCATCACCGAAAGTGGCTAATCCTCATGATCACATTCGAGAATGTGCGCAAGGAGTATCCCGACGGCACCGTCGCCGTTGACGACTTCTCACTGGAAATCCCATCGCACGAAGTGGTGGTTCTCCTCGGCTCGTCCGGCTGCGGCAAAACCACGCTCATGCGCATGGTCAACCGCATGGTGGATCCGACCTCCGGAATCGTCGCGATCGACGGCGAGGACGTGGCGAAGACAGATCCGGTGAAGCTGCGACGCAGCATCGGATACGTCATGCAGTCGGGAGGCCTGCTGCCGCACCGCACCGTCGTGGACAACATTGCCACCGTCCCCCTCCTGCTCGGCAGCGCCCGGCGGGCCGCCCACACCCGCGCCGGCGAACTGCTGGAGCTGGTGGGTTTGGATCAGAGTGTTGCCAAGCGGTACCCCAGCCAACTCTCGGGAGGGCAACGCCAGCGCATCGGCGTGGCGCGCGCACTGGCCGCGGACCCCAACATCTTGCTCATGGACGAGCCGTTCGGCGCCGTCGACCCCGTC
>CBDTVQ010000226.1:0-4126 GCA_965364045.1 uncultured Tessaracoccus sp.
CCTCCTGCTCGGCCTTCACCTGGATGGCGGTGCCGTGCTCGTCGGTCCCGGAGACCATGAGCACGTTGTGTCCGGTCATTCGCTTGAAGCGGGAGAACACGTCCGAGGGCACGCCGAACCCGGAGACATGTCCGATGTGACGGGGGCCATTGGCATAGGGCCACGCAACGGCGGCAAGAACATCAGCACACATGCGCGTCATCCTATCGCCGCCGCCACGAAGCGATTCACACAGGCACGCGCCGGAAGGCGATCCAGGCCAGAGCGAACATCACAACCACGCACAGGCTCATGGCGGCGATCCCGGAAGATTCATGTGATCCACCACCCGTCCAGCTACTGATCACATCCCAGACCCCCAGCATGGCGATCATGAGTGCGGCCGAAGTCACCAGTCCCGCAACCATCCCCACCACGGACCACCGCATCGTCCAGCACAGCGCCATGACGAGGCCGATGGTCAAGGGAACGAGGTAAATCTGGGTTGGAATCAACTCCGCATAGAAGACACCGTCGTCCGTCCCCAGCGTGCCGCCACCCGATTCCAACGCAAAGACACGCGTACCGCCCGGGCCGACGATCGCCAGCTCCACCTGGTTGACGACCGACCTGAGCAGTTGAGCACCGCTCAGGAACAGCACCGAGGCAGCGGCCGTGGTGACAAACACCTCGGTGCGCCGATACCCGAGCGACAGCGCGAACCGGCTTCCCCAGCCCCACAGAACCAGCAGTGCGGCCAGGGAGGAGAGCATGAACCACGCCGCGGGAACCTGGTCCATGCGCGGGAGATCGGGGCTCGTCGGCATGGAGATGCGTCCGATGACGGCGCTGAAAAGCCACACCGCAATGGGAAACCACCATCTCCAACCCCACCGGCCGCCGAGGGCACCGAGGATGCCAAGGACACGGGATGGGCGGGTGTGCGTCTGCGACAGCTGGCTCATGATGACTCCTTCGACTTGTTGTTGCGGTGTATTTGCTGTGGGAACTACGAGGCTTTTGTGGACCGGGTTGATGGTGCAAGAACCGACAGGGCGCCCGAGAGTTCTTGGAGTGTGACCGGCGTCACATGGGCGTCGTGTGGGTCTGGCGCGTCGGTCCGTGCGACAACCGCACTGCCGCGGTTACCAATCCTTTCCACCGGCTGCAGCGTGGGGAGGCTGGAGATCAGGTCGTACGGACCATCGACCCGCGCATAGGCGGCGCACAGGGAGTCAACGTCGTCGGCAGCAACCACCTGACCGCGGTCAAGGATCACGACGCGCTCGAACAGCCCTGCCGTCTCGTCCACCAGATGGGTCGAGATGATCAGTGATCCGGGCATGTCTGCTGCATCCTCGACACAGGCTCGGTTCAGGAGGGCGCGTGAGGGTGCATCCATACCCAGGTGGGGCTCATCGAGCATCACCAGGTCAGCTCGCGAAGCGAGGGCAAGGCTTGCGAGTGCTGCGCTGAGTTGGCCCCGGCTCAGGGCGCCGGCACGCCGTCGAGGGTCAATCCCGAAGGCGTCAAGAAGTTCACGCGCGCGCTCCCGGTCGAAACGCGTGTGCACACGTCGCAGGTGCTGGGTCAGGTCGCCGATGCGCAGGTCGCCAGCGAAGGGCCACCAGTCCACGCAGACGTGCACGGCCCCGGCAGGAAGCTTCCAGACCGGCAGACCGAGCACCTGCACATCACCAGTGAAGCGGGGCTCTCGCCCAGCCAGCACGCGCAGCAGGCTTGTCTTGCCGGCACCGTTGCGGCCGATGAGGCCCGTGATGGCACCGTCGGCAAAGTCCACGGTGACACCGTTCAGGGCAGTTGATCGACGGGAATAGGACAGGTTCAGCCCTTGGGTGGAAGCGGCCGGATGCTCACTGGTCATGTCGGTTCTCCTTCAGGATGAGATGTGCCACCTCGGCGGGCGTGAGGCCGATGCGGCGGGCCTCGTCGAGCAATGGGTTCACAAAACGGTGGCCAAATTCAGTCCGGCGTCGCGCGAGGAGCCGTTCGCGCGCGCCCACCGCCACGAACATGCCGATCCCCCGCTGCTTGTAAAGAATCCCGTCATCGACGAGTTGGGTGATCCCCTTCAGAGCAGTCGCCGGGTTGATGCTCCAGTGCACAGCGAACTCCGTGGTGGATGGCACCTGGGCGTCTTCGACGAGGATGCCTGCGACGATGTCGTCGCTGATGCGTTGCGCCACCTGTTGGAACAGCGGCAACTCCACGTCCGTTGACGCGGCAACCCCCGTTGGTTCATTAGTGGAGTAACTAACCATGACATGACCATACACGCGCTGAGCGGTACGCGAAGGGCAACCAAAGAAATGATGAAAAGTATCCGTCAAATACGCTCGGAGAGCGTGGATGCCACTAGTGGGGTGGCCTCATATCGACCGAACGCCGAGGGTGGCTTCTGTCCGGATCGACGATCCACATAATGGCCTCAGCCGCCCGACCCGAGCGCCTGAAGCGTCGAGGATCAAACGTTTACGACTCACGTTTGAGGTTCGGCGCGTACCAGCCCCACGAGGTACCAGGCGATGAGGATCATGACCACCAGGACGGGGAGCGTGGTGAATAGGTAGCCGTACTCCGCGGCACCCAACCAGACCGTGGGGTCCTCTTCTTCGATAGGGCTCGTGATGAAGACACGCTCGTTTTCGGAACCCACCACCGTGGCCTCGACCACTCGCGCGATCATCGTCAGGATGGCGGCCCCTGCGCTCACGGCCAGACTGGCCATGGCGGCCCGCATCCGGACCAGCATCCTGTTGTGACCGCGCTGGATCGCCTTTCGCGCACCCACCGCCCAGATCAGGATGACCGCAACCAAGGAGGTCAGCAGCAATATGCTGGGAGGCTCTCCCACCGCGTCCGGGCGGAAAAGAATGAGCGTGAGTGCGTCGAGCAGCCAGAAGACCAGCGGCCACCAGAAGCGCCACCCGCCCGGTCCGCCGAGTTCGCGCAGGATGCCACGGTCGGGTTGGTTGAGAGGCTGGGTGGTGCCGGGCTGATCGTTCACGGGCGGGTTCTCCATGCGTCCATCCTTCCACGAGTCCTGAGTCAGGGTTTACGCGTGGCCTGGGCGAACCTGAGTTTCCACCCGCCCGGCAGCTTTTGCCATAGCGAATAGCGGAGACGCTCTCCGTCGGCGTGGTGCAGCCAGCGCATGCCCACGAGTCCATCGGCGTACTCGTCCACGCTGAGCACTTCAAAGTCCTGTGACGTGGGCTCCCAGGTGCCATGTTCCCGAGCGATGATCTCGCCGTCGACGGAGTGCGCCACGAAGTCGTGGTGCAGGACGCCGGTCAATCTTTCGTGGTCCGTCCGGACCTCGTCGCTGAGAAGTTCTCGCGTCAAGCGAACGAGCCACGCTTTGGTGCGCGCACTGGCGGTGCCGGGTGTTGAGGGCTCAGGCTTGGCCGGGGCATCGAAACTGAAGAGGTCTGGCTCTTCCTCGACGTTCTTCGGAGCGAACTCCTGCAGCCTCGCCGGCTGGGTCAGTGACTCCGGGAAACCGGGCCCCTCGTCAGCTGCCTTCTTCTGCTGGAACGCGGTCGCTGCAGCGCGGGCGCGTACATCCGCAGCTTCGTTCATCTCATGTCCGGCGTGGCCCTTGACCCACTCAAACTCCACTTCCCGGTCCTTCAGGGCTGCGTCGAGTTCCTTCATGAGGTCCACGTTGAGCACCGGCTTGCCGTCGCTCTTCTTCCAGCCGCGACGTTTCCAACCTGGCATCCACTTGGTGAGCGAGTCGATGACATATTTGGAGTCGCACAAGATCCTGATGGGCTCGTCCATATGTGCAGTGGACTGGAGCAGATCGAGCACCGCCATGAGCTCGCCCATGTTGTTGGTCCCGTGCGGCCAGCCCCCGGCGGCCCAGATGTCGTCGCTGACATACCAGGCCCAACCAGCGGGCCCGGGGTTGGACAGGGACGATCCGTCAGCAGCTGCAATGATCACGAGACGAAGGCTAGCGACTGAAAGTATGTTCGGTCGATGTTGGTCGGGCAACCACGATTGCCACAGCGGCGAGCTGACTACTGGCGTGCGTAGGTTCGGTCCCGGTTGACGGTGTATCGGAAACCCAGTGGGCTGGTCCAGACGATCTCTCCGGGGATGCGTTGCTGGGCGTGCC